>JAUWNF010000636.1 GCA_030612785.1 Phycisphaerales bacterium | reverse complement strand
GTGGCGAACACCCCAAGCGCTTCGCCACGGACAAGGCTCGATCCTCCCTTAGGTCGGCCCGAGCCGTGCCCATGCCACCCATCAGGAAACAGGCTTTCTTGGTCCTCTGCCCTGCCAGAACTGGATGATTGCTCTGTAATGATGCTACAGTCTCTTTTTTTCAGGATCATTTCGGGAACCGTGTGTGGACGTGGGTTAGCCTCCGGAGGAGGCGCCGGAATATAGCCCAGGGCGAAGCGCAGCGAGCCCTGGGTAAGCCTCGTTTCCGATTCCCCATTCTCAATTCCCCAAGCGCTTGCGGGTCTCGTCGATCACCTGCTGGTAGCGCGGCGGCTTGATCCACTCCGCGTGACCGTCAACAAACAGTATACTACCGCCCTCGCCATCGAAGTCGGGCTCATAGGCCAAGACGTTACCCGGGTTGGACTTCATCGTCTGGCCGGCGATGTAAACGTACGAACAGTCGCCGGGCGATGCCCGGTCGGGCGAGAGTGACGGATCGCGTGGCGAGATCAACTGCTTGCCGTGAATGCTTCCGTCGTCCACCAGCGTTTGTAGATCGGGCGGGAACTGTTCCTGGTGATCGAAAGCATAGACCTGGCAACTGATGCCGATGCCGCGGAGATTGGCAAGGCTGACCTGACGTTTAGACAGTTCGCGGGCCCGCGAGAGGCTGGGGAGCATGATCGAGACCAGCATCGCCGAGGTCGCCACGCCGCCGCCACCGCTGCCGATCGAGGGGATCGGAACCGGCAGAGGCCCGTGGCTGACGAACATCACACCGTGCTCATCGTGGCTTACGCTGTAGACATCGCCGAACAGGTGGCGGGTCATCACCAGTTGGGTGGGAATGGTGGAGACGTCGAGCGGGACGCCGTTGGCTGCGGCAAAGGAGAAGCCGGCCGTCGCCGCGGGCAGAAACAGTTTGTACAACCCAGCGGCGCCGCCCCTGGTATCGTTATAGCCGACTTCGGTACTGTGCGGCGGCATCAGCTTGCGTCCGCGAGTGAAGTCGGGATTGCCCAACACGCAGCGCTGCTTAACGTCCGGCGCCGCCAGCAGGTCGAGCGTCTGGGCGACCATCTGCGGGAACAGGGCCAGCACCACGCGCTTGCCGTGCGCCCCCCAGGCGGGGGCAACCGGCACCGGCCCGGCGCTGATAGTGACGTAATGAATCGTGCGGCCGTTGTGTTCGTATTGCTTCACCGACAGCTTGTCCTCGCCGGCCTCCTTGCGAATCAGCGTGACGAAGTTATCCAGCATCTTCATGAACGCCTCGGCGTCGGTGGTCTCGATCACCAGGTTGATTCCGCTAAGCCACATGCCGCCCTGACTGGGAGCGTCGAAGAAGGCCCATCCGTCGTCGAACAGCGCGATCACATCTTCGCGGAGCTTCATACCGGTGTACTGTTCAAACTCCTCGTTCAGTTCGGCCACCTCCTCCGGGGCCAGAGCGCCGGCGATGCGCATGGCTTCGTCGAACACCGCCGCCATCTCGAAGTTGGAGACGTCGAAGAACGTTGCGTCGGCCGGTACGGCATGGAAATCCTCGTCCGCCAGCGGCTTGGCGTCGAAGAGCTTGAGGACGCCCTTGGGTTGGCCCTTCGTGGCGAGGAAGGCGGCGTGACGATAACCCCCATCGGCCAACTGCCCGGTATAGGTGAGCGTCTCGATGTCGTTGACGCCCAGTTCGTCGAGCAGGGTGGCCACCAGCGGCGGGAAGTCTTCGCTACCGGTGAGCCCGAGCAAGAAGGGCTTAACCTGCTCGCGGGCCCGTACCAGATCGAGATGCAAAACCAGCGCGGTATTGGTCGAGGTGGAGCCGAGCTTCTTCCGCGCGGCGGCGAAGCGCTCGTTGGAGTTGAGGCCGGGGGCGGAACCGCTTTTGACCGCCAGAATGTCGTTGAGCACCTCGGCACCCACGGTGATCAGAAACACGTCATCAAGCGCCCCGTAGCGAATCGGCGGAAGGAAAGGGAGATCGATCCGCTGGAAGGTGTGTTCGCCGATGGTCTCCGGCTGCTTGGGGGCCTGCATGGTTGCCATGTTGATCAGGCCTTGAAGTTGCGTGATGAACCCTTCGCCCTGGTCGCCGAGTTCGACGGCCAGCGCCACCGCCACGCCCGGGCCGGCGTCGGTAGTCTCCGTCCCGATCACACTCAGCGCCAGGCGGTGGTGCCACAGGTGTTGCACCAGGGGTCTGGCCATTTGCAGGCCCATGGCGACCTTTTGCAACTCAGGGGCGCGCTGCGAAGGAACCATCAGCCGTTTGATACCCTTGTCCAGTTCGGCGATGAAACGTTGCATTTCCGGCTCTGCCAGCAGCTTGCCCATAGC
>JAUWNF010000071.1 GCA_030612785.1 Phycisphaerales bacterium | reverse complement strand
TTGGATGTCGATCCCTTTGCGCCTGATTTCGAGTTGAAGGTTTGTCGCAGCCCGCGGGTGCGAAGTGTGGTGGCGCGGCTGGTGTTCCAATGGTATCGCGCGACCACCGGTGGTGGAGAACGACGTGTCAGCAGGCAGTCACCTCAATTCCTCGCCCAGATCTTTCGTAGCCTGGTGGGGTCGCGACCGGTGTATTACCTGTGGGACCGCGACGGATGACAGGAGTTGCGACGAGGTGAGATGAATCATGGTATTCGCTTCCTTTCCTTCCTCCTCCAGCGGTTCGGCCCGGGGCGCCCTTGCGCTCCGGGTCGAGCCGACCCGCCTGCCGCAGCGCCGCTCAGTCGCAGGCGTCGCATGAGACCACCGGCTTGGATCACGGTAACTTGGACCAATGGAGGTAAAGCTTGATGTCGATGATGAGCATGCTCAAGGCGGCGGTGCGTCCGTTGAAATCGCGCAAGGTTCGCGTAGCCCTGACCACGGTGGTGGCGGCCTATGCGGCTGAATTCGGATTCGAGGTATCGGAGGAGCTGGTGCTTACCATTCTGGCCGTCGGCACGGCCCTGATCCTGGGCATCGCCCACGAAGACCACGCCCGGAAAGCGGGCTGCGTGCGGCATGCGTCCCGGGACTGAGGTGTCCCGATTCAACACGGGCGGCATCAGCGCAGCCTGCTGAAGAAGCGGTCCCAGCGCGGGAGGTAGTAGCAATCAGGGTCGACGGAAAGGGCGACGGCGACGGCTTGGCCGACGATCTGGTCGCGCGGCACGAAACCGAACACACGCGAGTCGCCGCTGTTGTCCCGGTTGTCACCCATGACGAAAAAGTGCCCCGGCGGCACGGTGACGGGTTTGAAGAAGCGTGGGGCCGGTTGTCCTGGCGTAATCATCACCGGGTGAACGCGGTCGCCGAGTCTTTCCGTGGCGAAGTGGTGCAACGGCTGCTGATCAGTAGGGATCTGATTGACGACGTCAGGGTCGAGCGGCGCATACGCAGCCGATGTTCCGTTGATGAAAACGCGGTTGTCGATCAGCTCAATGCGGTCGCCGGGGACGGCGATCACGCGCTTAACCAGGCGAACGCCGTTGGCGGGCGAAAAGCACACCACAATGTCTCCGCGCTCAGGCGCGCCCCATTCCAGCACGCGCCAACGGGTGAACGGCACCTTGAGGTCGTAGGCCAGCTTGTTCACCACGATGCGGTCGCCTTCCAGGATGGTCGGCTTCATCGATCCCGAGGGCACGTCGTTCCAGTCGGCCACGGCGGACCGAAACGAACCCAGCACGATGAGAACCACCAGCAGCGGCTTCCCCCACCCGTGCCAGAGTCTTATCAGTCGCCTCTTCCACACCGTCGGGTCGAGCTTCATCTCCACCTCTCCGTAAAAGCCTGTTTACATAGTCAACACAGAGCACCGCCGGCCACTTCCTAACCTCGCTCCGGTACGCCACGGCACCTAAGTTGGGTGGCACGCGCCGGGACGAATCGTTTGGAAGGATCCCCCTGATTATACGCCGCGTCGGGCAGAAGAGTTCGAGTCCCCGGTTAGCCCTCGGAGCCCATGCCCAGATTCCCACGCATCGCAACCCTGGACGGGGCGGTGTTAGCCAGGGTATGCTGAACCCACCGAGCCGGTCGTTCGGCCCGCGAGACGTTCCGGCGCGCCGGGACTACCACACGGTGTCACCGAAAGCGACATCGGAGGTGGGGACGTTCAATACTCTTACGACGGGGGCCAACATGGACACGAATTCCAGGGCGAGATTGCTCCGAGAAGCTCTCCGGCCGAACACACCTGGGTACCTAGCTATAGTTTTCGTTGCTTCGATGGTGCTATGCGGGTTAGGTCTCGGGTGCAAGAAGAATGATGAACCATCGCCCCCGTCGCCATCCGCGAAGCTGCCACCGCTGGAAATCGTTGACGGCGAAGCGAAGCCGTCGGGCTCCGCACCAGCGAAGGTTGTGCGAATCGATCGGGAGGCTCTTAAGCAGGCGTGTGCGGCCGCCAATCTACCGGCTCCACCTGATCTGACCAAGCTCGATCCAAGGTTGGCCCAGATCGTTTACGATTCCATCAACGCGGTGGTGGAGGAACCCAGTGCCGCCGCGTTTGGGCGTCTCGGGCACTTGTACCACGTGATGGCAAGCGAGCAGAAAGACTTACTGCGGGCGGTGGAGTGTTACGGGGCCGCCAAAGCCTTTGAACCGGAAGCGTTCGAATGGCCTTATCGCCTGGGAAAGGTTTTTGTGGATCGGGGTTCGACGGAACGGGCCGACCTCGAATTCGACGAGGCTGAGAAGCTCAACCCCAAGTACGCCATGATCCATTGGCTGCGGGGCCGGATTGATCTGGGTGATAACCGCCCCGACCGAGCCAGAGCCCACTTTGAACGATTAGTGGAATTGAAACCCGATGATTCCTTAGGGTATACCGGAATCGGTCACGCCCACCTCTTGGCCGGAGATTATGAGGCCGCACTCGAAGCTCTGCAGCAGGCCGTCAAGCTGCAACCCGATGAGCGGGAGGCTCACGAGTTGCTAGGTCAGGTCCACCTTTACCTCGGCCAGGCTCAGCTCGCCGATCAGGAACGAAAAACCGCCGGGTCGCTGCCCCGGGACGCGGGCATCCTGGAGCGCGATCCTCTTGAACTCGCTGCCTGGACCCAATTGCCTTTGGAGTTCGTCCGTGCCCGAATCGACAGTCTAATGCCGGCTGGAAACGTGAGGGACGCGGTAACGCTGTGTGAATCCGTGCTGGAGGACCACCCCAAGGATGACGCGCTCTTGGCGAAACTCGCTTGGTTGCGGTTGCAACTGGGCAACCCCAATGAAGCGCTCGACATGGCGCGGGGCCTGCTGAGTGTAAACCCCGCCAACTTCGACGCCAGCGCGGTTCTCGTCGATTGTCACCTGGCTCTGGGCGAGCCCGACGAGGCCCTGGCCGTGATTGAGCAGGCCTTGAAATCCGACGACACACTCGCGGTAGCCCACAGCGTACGGGGCCGTATCTTGTTCCAAACGCGGCGCTACAGCGAGGCCGAAGCCGCCTTCCGCCGCGCCACCGAACTGGAACCGAGCAACGCCGGCTACTGGCGGATGCTGACCGACGCGCTGATGGTCCAAGACAAGAAACCGTCCGCCAAGGAGTGCTGCCGGCGCATCCTGGACCTCGATCCGGCCGACCCGCCCGCCCGCCCCGTTTCCGCGTGGGCCTACTTCGTCTTGGCCAGGATTCTCGTCGGCGAGGGGCTTCTGGAAGAAGCCGCCAAGAACTTCAAGGGGGCCTTGCGGATCAACCCTGATAACGAGCTGGCTCTGGCCGAGATCGGAGCCGTGCTTGCCAAGCAGGGCAAGGTGGAGGAGGCGCTGGCGCACATGCGCCAAGTCGTCGAATCGCGGCCGGCCAGCGCTTCCCTCCGCGTGAGCCTGGGCGAGCTTCTGATGGCTGCCGGGCGAGACGCCGAAGCCATCGAGCACCTGCTTAAGGCCGTGCAGATTGTGCCAGAGCATGCTGGTGCTCACTATCTCCTGGGCATCCTACGGAATCGGAACGGTGACCCCGCCGCCGCCAAGAAGCACTACGAGCAGGCCATCAAGTCCGCCCCGACATTCGTGGATGCTTACTTCGCCTTGTCCATGCTCGCGCGCCAAGCACAGGCTCGCGCCGCGGCGGAGCAATATCTTCGCGACGGCTTGAAGAATGTGCCTGACGCGGTTGCGTTGGCCAACGCTCTGGCTTGGACGCTGGCCACGGACCCCGATCCCACGCGTAGAAACGGTGAAGAGGCGGTGCGGTGGGCGGAGAAGGCTTGCGAATCTGCCCAACAGGCACACCCCAGTGTCCTGGACACACTCGCCGCAGCCTATGCGGAGGTGGGGAGGTTTGATGAGGCGGTCAAAACAGAGCGGGACGCGATAAAGCGGGCGACGGATGCAGGACAAGAGGCGCTTGCGAAAGAGTATGGGGCTCGGCTGGCATTGTACGAGGCCGGCATGCCGTACCACGAAGACTAACGGCCCATAGGGAGGTTGAGCGCCACTCCGCCCAGTGGGAACACCACACGGTGGGGTGGGTAGAGTTCGCCCCCCATTCCGGCCGCAGTGTCGCTGGACGCCGTTGGTCACCAGCGGGACGACCCTGATCCACCGTGGTCGCTGGGCGAAGAGCCAGCGCAGTACAGATCACTTTAGGGTCAAGCGAAACTCGGCAAAGATCATCCTGGGCACCTCGGCATCGTTGAGGAACAGCGTCCCACCCTCGTAGTGACCGGAATCCAGCAGGTTGCGCACTCCAACGGCAATGGATGTCGACATAGTCAGACCCAACTGGTCGGCCGGGGCCTTCGTGATGATGTTGATGACTCCGTTGAGGGCGTTCGCCCCCCAGGTCACTCCACCGGGGCCACGAATGACTTCGATGCGCTCAATATCCTCCAACTGAAATGGCCAACTTCCCCACAGCGTTCCGCCGAATAGAGAGTCGTAAACCTGCCGGCCGTCAACGAGGATCAGGATCTGTCGGCTCAGGAAACCGTGGAATCCCCGTGGTGAAACCGCGGCGCTGCCAAACGAGAGATCAGCCACGTCAACGCCGGGAACAAGGCGGAGAGCATCAGGGATCGAACGGGCGCCGGACCAGCGAATGTCTTCCTGCGTAATCACACTGCTCGCATATGGTACGTCGGTGATACTCTGTTCCCGTCGGGCGGCGGTCACCACGATCGGCACTTCGAGTTCCAGCAACTCGATGTCGTCGATCTCATCCTCATCATTGGGTTGCGCAAGTCCGTCCGAGGAGACCAAGGGCTCGTCCCGCCACTCTTGCCCGTCCGCCGCCCCGGCCGCTGTATGTTCCGCGAAGACCAGTAGGGCTACGAAGCCTGCCAGCAGACGTGAAGTGCGCGGTCGGTGGCGTTCGAGCGCCCGGGCCGGCAGGTGCGAAAGGCCGGAACCGGCTCTCGACGCCGCTGCTCCATCCACGCCTGCTTTCGTGGTATTCCACTGCGTGCTCATGGTTGTCCTCCGAAGCGCGTAGTCCCAACTCCGGTCACCGCATCGCTAAGCGTGACGTCGATCATCTCCGCGGAGCGCTCGTTCACCGCTCTTCCGACGTGGCGAGGGTACTGCAGGCCCAGATCGGATGGACGTGTTCCATTGATCTCGTTCTGAATCAGTTCCGCAGCCTGTCGCCCGATGGCCTGGCTGTCGGCGTATTGACCGGCGAACGCACCGGCCCTGACGATGCTGGCCGAGAACGTCCACACGGGCTTTTTCTGCCGAATCCCCCATAAGAGCAGTCGTTTGATAGTCGCCGCGTTGTAGATCCGAGCATCCGGGATCATCAGAACGCCGTTGCAGCCTTTGGTGTTCAACGCCTCACTGGCTTTGGGAAACTCGTTCTTATCGGCTTCGATGGTGGTGATCGTGATTCCGCGCTTTCTCCCTGCCGCCCTGAACGCTTCGACGGTACGTTGGGTTCGGGAGCTGTGGAGTATTGCGAGGTTTCTGGTTGCCGGGCGAAGTCGCGCGATCCAGTCAATCTGATCCTCTGGCGAGACGTCCGTAGTCACCCCGGCAACCCGATTCCTGTGGGGGTTACCATCTGTTACAAAGGAGGCATCGCGCGCATTGGGCACCATGAAAAACACAACGGGGGTTTTCGGGACCTTCTCGAGGACAAACGAAGTGACATCCGCACCTGTAGTCGCGATGACCGAAGGTTCGGCGGAGGCAAGTTGTCTCAGGGCGCGCTCTCGTCCAGGCTGGTCGTCTCTCTTGGGCAACTCGATACAAATGCATTCGTAGCCCGTGCGCTGAATCGCTGCTTCAAGTGATGAGGTCGCCATCTGGTAACTCTTCTGCGCCCTGAACAGGATGGCAACGCGTACCGGCTGCTCCTGCTCGGTTCTCGCCGGCAGAGGAACGGCCACCCACACGCAGATTGCGATGCCGAGGATTCTACGGCTACTCAACGAAGGGGGAACTGTCTGCCAATTGTACGAAGGCACCACCGATTCCAAATGGGCCCTGGCATCTCACACCAGCTACACCGGCAAGCACATGGGCCTGTCTCATGGGTTCATCGGGGACGGCGCGTCCATAAGGACCGGGTTTATAGGCTAGGCACCGCGCAGCTCAAGCGCCATCCCGTATGTTATCGGCGGCCTGGTCCAGCCAGGCAAAGCAAAACCCAGGTTGACTCGGGTTTTGACCGATAGAGCCACGGTAGGGCTTAGACACTACGAAACCGAGCCAGTTTCCAAGGTCTTTCTGGCGGCTGCCGGAGACCGTCCCGCACGGTGGCTGATGCGGTACGGAATGCGATAAATGTCTTTGGGAAAAGAAGTTGGGCTCAGCGGTCTGGCGATCGCGTACTGCGTCCTACTGGTGTTGGGGACGGTGGGGAGTCTGAGCGCAGCCCTCATCTGGCAGGGCTACCAGCAGTCCATCCGCGAGATTACCAAGCGTGCCGTGGTCCATGCCAAGTCCCTAAGCTACAGCGCCGAACCCGCGCTTCTGCTGAACGATAAGAAGGCGCTCGCTCACGTAGTACGTGGAGCATCCCAGGAGGATGCTGTCGAGTTGGCGCAGATCATCGACGTCAAGGGCAACGTGCTGGCCACTTTCCTCCGTACAGGTACTTTTGTCTGCGAAGCAGCCTTGGACCCAGAGCATCCCCTCGTCGGGCCCATTGGGCGAGACTCCATGCGTGTCGAGCGCACCGCTAATCAACTCCTTGTGGTGGTGCCAGTTTGGTCTGACAGCAACCCCTCCGAACTGGATCTCCTCCTGGACGAAGACGACGACAGCTCAACAGACAACGCGGTCAACGCCTGGAAGAAATGGGCCAACAAAACCAACTCCAGGAGGGCGAGTCAGCCCTTGCCGACCTCCAGGCACACCTGCACCAGTTGCGCGAATTCGCCAGGACGTTGACGTACGCAAAACCAAAGGGATAGACACGTGAAGACTACAACGAGAAACGATCGATGTTCGGTTGGAGGTTCCATTCGCTCTTCCCAATCCTCTGTTGGTCTCAAGACCGGCATGGCCGGGGTTCGCATTATGGTTGCTTTCCTGCTGGCATTGGCAATGGCCAGCCCGCTGCTCGCGCAAGACCGGCAAGACCCGGTCAAGATCGGCGTGCTGGCCACGCGAGGCGTCAAGAAGTGCTTGGCAGAATGGGGGCCTACGGCCGAGTACCTGAGCAGTCAGATCCCCGGACGCTCGTTCGCCATTGTTCCACTCGGCTTTGAAGAGGTTTGCCCGGCCGTTGAACGTGGCAAAGTGGATTTCGCGCTCGCTGACTCCTCTTTCTATGTGGAGCTTGAAACCCTCTATGGCGTGAACCGCCTGGCGACCCTGAAAAATCTCTGCTTAGGGAAGGGGTATACCCAGTTCGGCGGAGTGATTTTCCAGAGAGCTGACCGCGAGGAGATCAAACGCCTGGCCGACCTCACGGGCAAGACCTTCATGGCCGTGAAGGGGACTTCTTTCGGCGGGTGGCAGATGGCTTGGCGAGAACTGAAAGAGGCGGGGATCGATCCGCATCGCGACTTTAGCGAGCTTCGGTTCGGTGGTACGCACGACGCGGTGGTGTACGCAGTCAGAGATGGTCTGGTAGACGCGGGGACCGTCAGAACTGATACGCTGGAGCGAATGGCCGCGGAGGGGAAGATTCGCCTGGAGGACTTCCGCGTCATCAACAAACGCGACCCCAAAACTCTCGGCCTGCCTCTCCTCTGTTCCACGCGGCTGTACCCGGAATGGTCGCTCGCCAAGGTGAAGCACGTCCCTGATGACTTGGCCCAACAGGTGGCTATCGCCTTACTGAGCATGTCCAGAGACAGCCCGGCTGCCAAGGCGGCCAGATGTACGGGTTGGACCATCCCCCAGGCCTATCAACCGGTGCGCGAGTGTTTGAAGGAACTCCGGGTGGGTCCCTACGAGGACTTTGGAAAGATAACCTTTGCCGACGTGATTAGCCGGTACTCGTACTGGCTGCTGGCGGCATTGGCGGTCTTGGTCCTGATGACCACGGTGACGGCATGGGTGGTGCGGTTGAACCGAAGGCTCGCTCAGACGCAGTCGGCGGCGTGCGAGAGCGAGGAGCGCTTGCAGACGATTCTGGACACCGTTCAAGCTGGAATTGTGGTCGTCGATGCCGAGGAACATGTGATCGTCGAGGCCAATCCCGTCGCTCTCGAAATGATCGGTGCTCCCAAGGAACAGGTTGTCGGTCATGTGTGTCATAAGTACATCTGTCCGGCGGAGCGGGGACGTTGTCCAATCACCGACCTTGGGGAGGTGGTTAACAATTCGGAGCGCGTACTGCTCAAAGCGGATGGACAGGCCATCCCGGTTCTTAAGACGGTCACAGCTGTGATGCTGAATGGTCGCAAGCATTTGCTGGATAGCTTCGTCGACATCACCGAACGTAAGCAGGCCGAGGAAGAACTGCGCAAAAACATCGCCCAATTGGAGCGATTCAACCGCTTGGCCGTAGGACGCGAGCAAAAGATGATCGAGCTCAAGCGGGAGGTTAACGACCTGCTGCGTACGCTCGGGCGAGAAGAGAAATACAAATGTTCCGCCGCCAAAATCGCGGCCGCCGTGGCGCCCGAGGCGGCTGCCAATAGGACATGTGAGAGCTCTGACGAGGGAGGAGCAGATAAATGAGAAGTATCGCAGCAAGATTTCTACTGACCGCAGGTGTCTTTGCCGTTCTCTTCTCCGCCTTCGTCCTCCATCAGACCTATTCTGCCACCGAAAGGCAGACGATGGAACTGCACGGCCAACTGGCCGCGCTCGCCTTGGAGTTCGATCTGGCGATTCGTAAGTACGTCGGCGAAACGATTCGTCCCATTATGACCGAGAACATCCCAGCAGATGAATTCATCCCCGAAACCATGTCCACATCCTTTGTTGCGCGCAGCATCTTCGAAAAGGTCCGCCGGAAATTCCCTGATTACGTCATCAAGTTCTCCTCGGACGACCCGAGGAATCCTGCGAACAAGGCCGGCCCCAGTGAACTCAAGATGATCAAGTACTTCAACGACAACCCGGAGATTAATAGATGGGCCGGAAAGATTGATCGGGATGGCAAGGAATACTTCGCTCACTTCAGCGCCAGGCGTATGAAGGAGAAATGCCTGCGTTGTCATGGCCAACCGGAGGACGCTCCCGCGTCGCTGCTGGAGCGGTACGGAACTACCGCGGGTTTCCACCGCCCGGTCGGCGAAGTCATCGCGCTCGATACGATTGCGATCCCCATGGACAAGGCCAGAGCTGCCATGGTCTCGGGGATAGCCAAACAGTCTGCGATAATGGTTGCGGGACTTGGCCTCCTTTTTGGGGCTACCGCTTTGATTTTTCGCTCGGTCGTGGCCCGCCGGATTACACTGATTGCCGAGCACTTCCAACACATTGCCGACCAGCCCGAAAGCGCACAGATCACTCCTGTGGCAGTTGAGGGTCGCGACGAGATCAGCGTTCTTGCCGCCGGGTTCAACGCACTCGCAGACCGACTGCGCATTGCGCACGCGTCGCTCGAACAGCGCGTTGACGAGCGAACGAATGAATTGGCCAAGGCGAACGAGGACTTGCACAAGGCGATACGCATCCGGGAACAGTCTGAAGAGGCGGCCCTCAATATGATGGAGGACGCCGAAAAGGCCAAGACGGCCGCCGAACAGGCCGAGCGCAAAGTAAGGGAGTCCGAGGAGCGCCACCGGGCCATCACCGAGACCGCCCAGGAAGCCATCATCACCGCCGACGCCGATGGCAACATCCGCTTCTGGAACCCCGCGGCGGAGAGGACCTTCGGGTTCACCGCTTCGGAGGTCGTCGGCACGAACATGATAGAGCTCATTGTCCCACCACAGTATCGCGAAGCCAAGCGGAAGGGATTGGCCGAGTTTGGTCGCACAGGCCACGGAGCCGCCCTGGGGAAGACACTGGAACTGAGCGCCTTGCGGAAGGGGGGCAGCGAGTTTCCTATCGACATCTCCGTCTCAGGGTATCGAGATCGAGCGGGGTTTCACGCGGTGGCGGTGATTCGCGATGTCACCGAACGGAAGCGGGCGGAGGACGAGTTGCGCCAGAGCAATACCAAGACAGTCGAAGCCCTGGAGCGGGAGCGGCGCACCTCGATGCAGCTTGAGGCGGCTATGCAACAACTCGAAGCTGCAACGCAAGAGGCGCGGGCCGCCAACCGGGCCAAGAGCGAGTTTCTGGCCAACATGAGCCATGAGATCCGCACGCCCATGAACGGCATCATCGGCATGACCGAACTGGCCCTGAGCACCGACCTGACCGATGAACAACACCAATGCCTCGCCACGGTCATGGAATGCTCCAACTCACTGCTGACCCTGCTCAACGACATCCTGGACTTCTCCAAGATCGAAGCCGGCAAGCTGGAGTTGGAAGCGGTCGAGTTTGACCTGGCCGCGACCATCGAGGGAGTGGCGGAAGTACTCGCCCATCGGGCGGCGGAAAAGGGCCTGGAGCTGATCTGCAACGTTCGCCCGGATGTGCCCACCTCCTTACGGGGCGATTCAGCGCGTTTGCGTCAGGTGCTGGTGAATCTCGCCGGAAACGCCATCAAGTTTACCGAGCGCGGCGAGGTTGTGGTGACGGTGGGGGCGGAGAAGCAAGAAAAGGACCGTGTCACCTTGCTGTTCGCGGTGCACGACACCGGCATCGGCATTCCCGAGGATC
>JAUWNF010000477.1 GCA_030612785.1 Phycisphaerales bacterium | reverse complement strand
ACCACCAACGTGTGGTTGGCCAGCTTCAACCCGGCGGCGACCGGAAGCGCACGACCGTGCAGACCGTGGAAGCCATAGACGTTGACCCAGTGTGGAATCTTCCCCGAGCAGCCGATCCCCGAGGATATGGCGACTTCGTGCGGTTGCAGATCCAACGACAACAGGGCTTTCTTGATCGCGTTTTGTATGCCGAAGTTGCCACATCCGGGACACCACGTCGGCCTGGCGTTCGTATTGAACCTGGTAGCGTCTTCCATACTGTTCCTTCCGCCGAAAACACACCGCGTGGGCGCTTCATCGTCGCCTACAGTCTCCGTCGAATCTCCTCGGCCAGCTCATCCACAAGCCACTGCCGGCCGCTGTACTTGAGGATCGTGTCCTCGATTCTCACCCCCGTTCGTTCCCGGATGACGTCAGCCAGTTGGGCGGTCGCGTTGTTTTCGACAACCACCGCCCTTCGTGCTTTGCCGAGCACGCGGGCCACCTGCTCCTCGGGGAACGGGTTCATGTAGATGATCTGGAGAAAACCGACGCCGGCACCTTCCTTCTCGAGCAGATCCACGGCTCCTCGAATCGGTGAAGCCGTCGAACCCCACCCGACGACCGTAAGGGCCGCGTCGGGGTTTCCGTGGAGTCTCCAGCCGCACTCCGAAACATCCAGCGAACCGATCTTGCGCAAGCGCTTCTCCATCATCCTTGAACGCACGGGTTCGTCTTCGCATATGTCCCCGCGTTCGTCGTGTTCGTCGCTCGTGGCAACGAAGACGCCGCCGGGCGTTCCCGGGCGGGCCATCGGTGATACGCCGGACGGCGTAAACGCGTACCGTTTGTATTCGTCGATCGAAGCCAGCGCCGCTTCGTCCAGTCGCGATCCCCGATCGACGACCATACCCGATGTGTCGAACGGCTCCAGCGTCCAGGTCGACTCTGACAGGTGTTTGTCCATCAGGAGTATCACGGGGGTCTGGTAGCGCTCGGCCAGATTGAAGGCCTCGAAGGCGAGTCGGAAGCTCTCCTCGGAATTGCTCGGCGCGATGACGATGCGCGGGAACTCGCCTTGTGAGGCCGACAGGACGAACTTCAGATCACTCTGCTCGGTCCGCGTGGGCAGGCCGGTGGAAGGCCCCGGACGCTGGGATTCCACGATCACCAGCGGCGTCTCCGTCATGCCGGCTGCCCCGACAAACTCGCACATAAGGGCGAACCCCCCGCCCGACGTTGCAGTCATGGAGCGGGCGCCGGCGAAGGCCGCGCCGAGGGCCATGCCTGCGGCCGATATCTCGTCTTCGGCGTGTTTGACGACGATGCCGTATTCACGCTCATGCTTAGCGATGTAACTGAGGATCGAGGAAGAAGGCGTCATGGGGTAGCCGGCGTAGAACGTGATACCCGCCTTGATCGCTCCCATGGCCAAAGCTTCGTTCCCCGTGAGCAGCATCCGTTTCGGAGCATCGCGCCTTTGCAGAGTGATGCCGAAGCGATCGGCGAAGCCTTCAACGGCTGCGTCGTAGGCTCGCCGAGCAGCGCCAAGATTCTGTTTGAGGACGTCGTCACCATGCCGGGCAAAGGAGTCTTGGAGCGTCGCCGCAATCGCATCGAAATCAAAACGGAGCAGCCCCATCGTCGCCCCGATGCCGACGGTGTTGAGCAGGCGCTGTCCCCCGCCGACCTTCTTGATAATGGACTGGAAGGGCAGGCCGACCAGGACAGCCCCTCGTTCCTCCAGCCCCCGTATGTCAGCCTTGCTCTGGTCCACATCATAGATCAAGGCACCGCCTGGACGGATCTCGTCCCCGTGCAACTCGGTGCTCAGGTCATCAAGAGCGAGCAGGACGTCCAGGGCGCGGACGTGGCCGAACACACGTTTCTCGGATGCCATGACCTGATAGCTGTTATGATCACCCCGGATGACCGAAGGATACTCCACGTTCCCGTAGATGTGCAATCCGGCGCGCGAACACAGCCGGGCAAAGATCAGTCCGGCTGTCTTGACTCCGAGGCCGGCTGCTCCCCCAACCATGAAGCTCAACTCGTTCGTTGCCACTGATATCTCCTGGTCTGTGGGCGGCCTGCCTTGCTCGTTGGGATCCGATCCTTACCCACTACTCCTTGAACGCTTCGAGGACCTCTTCGTTGGAAGGCGTGCCACGACGAGCGAAGACGACGATGCCTTCCTTGTTGATGCCGTAGACGGTTCGCTTGGTTACCAGTATCCCCTTGCATCCGTAAGCCGACACAACGTCCTTGTTGCGATCCACCAGTAGAGGGAAGGGGAAATCGTGCTTATTGGCGAATCTCCGGTGCGATTCGTCCCCCTGTGGATTGACACCGAATACCGCCGTGTCGCTGTTGGTGAATAGCTCGAACTGGTCGCGAACGGTGCAGAGCTGTCTTGTGCATCCTGGGGTCTTGTCGCCGGGATAGAAGATCAGGACGACGTTTCTCTTGCCGCGGTGCTCATCCAGAGTGACCGCGTTGCCGTTTTGGTCCAGGAGCGAGAAAGCGGGCGCCTTCTCGCCCACCGTCAGCATCTGCGATGGTTTGCGCTGTCCTCGGTCCATTTCAGTGTCCCTTCCAAGGGGCTGGTATGCCACGCTTGATCTTGGTGCTCAGTCAACTCCTGTTTGGCCAAACGTTGCTTCTCTGCATCTTCTCCGGGCCGATCGCTCAGGGCAACTCCGGCGGCTCGATGACCGGATACTGGCCCGAGAGCGCCTTGAGAAACTCGACCAGATCTTTCCGGTCTTGATCGGTCAGCTTAGCCCGTCTGACCCCTTTCATCATGGACGAGAGGTGCGGATTGTCCTTGCCACCGTCGGCCATCAGTGCGACGGCGTCGTCGAGCATCTTGGCACTGCCGTCATGGAAATACGGTCCGGTATCGACGAGATCGCGCAGGTGGGGAGTGCGGAACTTGCCAAAGTCGCGATCCTTCTTGGTGACATCGTGTCGTCCCGGGTCCGGCTTCGGTTTACCGGCATCGACACCGGCGTTGTAGTACCGCCCGTTGCTGAAGGTCGGCGGCGTGTGACAAAGCGCGCACTTGCCCTTCTTGGTGAATACTTGCATTCCCCGCTTCTGCGCATCGGTGAGAGCTGTTTCGTCGCCGGCTTTGAAGCGATCGTACGGAGAATTACCACTGAGTATGGTTCGCTCGAAAGCCGCGATGGCCTTGCCGATGCCATCCTTGGTGATCTCGGTGCCGAAGACAGCTTTGAAACGCTTGGTGTACTCGGGGATCGCCGTAAGCTCCCTGATCATGACTTCCAGTTTATGGCCCATCTCGATGGGGTTCTCGATCGGCCCCAGAGCCTGTTCCTCAAGCGTGGCGGCGCGGCCGTCCCAGAATTGTGCACCATGGTACGCGGAGTTGATCACCGTGGGTGAATTGCGGTTGCCGACCTGGTCCTTGATGCCCTTGCTGGTCGCTCGCCGCTCGGACCAGCCCTCTTTGGGGTTGTGGCAGGTCGCGCAACTTGTCGTCCCGTCCTTGCTCAAGCGTGGGTCGAAGTAGAGTAGCTTGCCGAGTTC
>JAUWNF010000724.1 GCA_030612785.1 Phycisphaerales bacterium | reverse complement strand
GTGGTACACCGACTCGACCGGCAGGCCGCTTTGTCGCTCCAGTGGAATCGGACGAACCCACCGAGAAAGTGCAGTATACCGCGCCGCCACCAAAAACCGGTGCCGAAATGGGAACATGCAAGGAGAGACCCGCCCCGAGAGCGGCTCACCGGCGGGCAGAGCGACCCCTGATCTCTAACGGGGATACGCCGACCTTAGGGCGCGCTCAATAATAACATGAACTTTTGCTGCTGAACTCTCTGCCGGAGGGTCGATGATGTTGTTAGATGCAAGACGCACAAACCATCAGGCGGATTCGACGAAAGTACCGTGCCCTTCGCGTGGAGATGGACGAACGTGGGCGGCGACAGTGGGCGGCGGTGGAAGCACGCGAGCTGGGCTGGGGAGGCGTCACTACTGTAGCCCATGCCACTGGTTTGTCCCGCACCACGATCACTGCCGGCCTGCGGGAGTTGGGTTTGCCCGCTCGACAACGAGCGGCCGAAGCCGCCCGGGTGCGGCGACCGGGCGGCGGACGGAGGCCCTTGACCGAAACGGACCCCGGCCTGATGGCTGCCTTGGAAGCCCTGATCGAACCAGCGACTCGCGGCGACCCGGAGTCCCCGTTGCGTTGGACCTGCAAGAGCACACGCCGGTTGGCCGACGAACTGACACGCCGTCATCATCGGGTCAGTGTCAACACCGGGGCAGCATTGCTGCGTCAGGCAGGTTACAGCCTGCAGGCCAATCGCAAGACCAGGGAAGGAGCTTGGCATCCCGACCGCAACATCCAGTTCGAGCACATCAATACTTCGGTGCGGTCCTTCCACGACCGTGGTCAGCCGGCGATCTCGGTAGACGCCAAGAAGAAGGAGTTGGTGGGCAATTTCAAGAACGCCGGACGCGAGTGGCATCCTCGTGGGCAACCCGAGGAAGTTCGCGTTCACGACTTCATGGACAAAACGCTGGGCAAGGCAATTCCCTACGGGGTCTACGACATTCTCAACAACCAGGGCTGGGTGAGTGTGGGCCTCGACCACGACACGGCCCAGTTTGCCGTCAACAGCATCCGCACTTGGTGGAAGAAGATGGGCCGTCGCCGGTTTCCCCGAGCCAGACAGTTGCTGATCACGGCCGACGGCGGGGGAAGTAACAGCCACCGCTCCCGCCTTTGGAAGGTGTCGCTGCAGAAGTTGGCGGACGAGTTGGGTCTCAAGTTGGTGGTCTGCCATTTTCCGCCGGGCACCAGCAAGTGGAACAAGATCGAGCATCGCCTGTTCAGCTTCATCACCCAGAACTGGCGTGGCCGTCCCTTGGTGAGCCATCAGGCCGTGGTCAATCTGATCGCCGCGACCACGACGAAAACAGGCTTGGTCGTCAAGGCGGCGCTCGACAACCATACGTACGATACAGGCGTCAAAGTCACCGACGAGGAAATTGCCAGACTCAGATTGGCGCCCCATCCATTCCATGGCGAGTGGAACTACACCCTATCCCTTCGACGGAAAGCTTGACTATGTTATTGTTGAGCGCGCCCTAAGGAGCCTCATACCAAGCCACAAGCCGACGCGGACCTTGTCCATCCAGTCCAAAAGGGTCTCCAGCTCGCGTGACGACAGCGGTTTAAGGGCAACCATCTTCTCAACGACCGCT
>JAUWNF010000125.1 GCA_030612785.1 Phycisphaerales bacterium | reverse complement strand
TGGCCACAGATCGCCCACGAACAGCGAACGACCGAGACGGCGAGAAATGAAGCCGCGGATGAACACGGATGGACGCGGATCAAAACCGGACTATAACGGCGGTCCCAAGCCCGAACCCAGGCGCTTCGTTGATGATGCCCCTTGAAAGCGAATCTGCGATCATCCGCGTTGATCCGCGGCCCAATACCGTCTTGAGGCGTGATGCACCAACAAACACGGTAATCTTGCCCTTGTGTATTGCAAACGGCTGAAGAGTGACGAATCAAGGAAGGACTGCAGACGATGGGGCCCATGCGTCCGGTGGCCATGCAGATTGCAAAAACGAAGGGCTCGAAGTAGGCTGGAACTCGGTACTCTCAAGCTTGAGATAGGCGACCCGGTAAATGGTGCGGCCCGCGCGGACGTATTTCACTTCAAAGTTGGTCCGCGGGGTTTGTCCGGGGGGAGCGAAATCCGGATGCTCGAAATCCACCTGGACCAGCTCCGCACGGAGGACCAGCAAACCCTGAATCCACGCGAAGTACTCAGCGTGGTCGGTTTGGACGGCCAGGCGGGCGTTCGGCTGGAGCACGCGGACGACGGCGGCGACGAAGTCCTCTTGAAACAGGCGCCGCTTGTGGTGGCGTTTCTTGGGCCAGGGGTCTGGGTGATAGACGTGCAAGGCCGCCAGCGAGTTATCGGCCAGATGGTGGACGACGAAGTTCCGCGCGTCGGTACGCATGAGGCGCACGTTGGTCATCCCCCAGCGGGCCATTCGGTCGGCAGCGTACTTGTAATACTTGTTGGCCCACTCGATTCCGAGAAACCGGCGGTGGGGATACTGCTTGGCGCGTTCCAGAAGAAAGCCACCCTTCCCACATCCGATTTCCAGTTCGACCGGCGCGGGCGCGTCGAAATAGTCAAGCGGATTCACCGTGGCATCGTGTTCGGGCGGAGCGACCATAATGTCTTCGATCGTCGGCATGAGGAGCACGGTACCCGGGGCAGAACGCGCGTCAACATTTCGGGCTATTGGCGGGTGTGCGGGACTGTTGTATATTCACCACCCAGCGTCATTGCGAAAGTGACTCGGAGTGAGGCGCGATGAATCGCAAACTTGCGGAGAACTTCAAGAAGGTGCAGGGGCGAATCGAGGCGGCGTGCGCCCGCGCCGGACGCGAACCTTCCGAAATCACCCTGGTGGCGGTTACCAAAACGGTGGGGATTGACGTGGTCAAGCACCTGGTGGATTCGGGGGTGAAGCACTTGGGAGAGAGCCGGGTCCAGGAGTTGACCCAGCGGGCCGCCATGGCCCACGAATACCTCTCACGCCGCCAGCGCGACCCGGCGGCGGGGGCGCTGCCCCGGCCGACCTGGCACATGATCGGGCACTTGCAGCGGAACAAGGTGAAAGCCCTGCTGCCCTGGGTGAACGTGATCCACTCGGTGGACAGCCTGCGCCTGGCGGAAGAAATCGACGCCCGGGCCGCGAAGCTCGGGCGGGTGGCGGAAGTGCTGATGGAAATCAACGCCGGGCTGGAGCCGCAGAAGTACGGCGTGCCCGTTGGCGCCGCCTCCCACCTGGCAGAGCAGATCGAATCGCTGCCCCATCTGCACCTGACTGGCGTGATGGCCATGGCACCCTTCGACGAGATTGTCGATCGGGTCCACGCCTGCTTCTCCCGCGTTTACGAGATCTATGAGGAAATGCGTCACGATGTGATCCGCCGCGACGACTTCCGTCAACTCTCCATGGGCATGACCAGCGACTTCGAAACGGCGATCGAGTGCGGCTCCACCATGGTGCGTATCGGCACGGCCCTCTTCGACGGTGTGATACTATAGCAGCCTGGCCCCACCCGTTCGGAGGCTGTCGATTTAATCATCCATGGTGCTCCCCAGTGTAGCGTCACCCCTTGTGGGTGACGAGAAACGAGGCTGCGCCGCCCACCAGGGGCGACGCTACAGATTAAATCGACAGCCTGTTCGTTCCATGCGCTCTCCGGATCAATCGCGTGGTGCTCCCGCCTCAGCGGGCGACTGCGGCTCGGGAAACGGGATGCGTAACCGGGTGGAGCCTTCGGCTTCGACGTGTTCGACCGGCGGTGGGCCGCCGTCGTCCGGCAGGCGATTGAGAATCTGACGATCCTGCCGCCACCAGTAATCGATGATCTCGCGGATATCGCAGAAGGGTTCCCGCTCGGACCACAGCCCGAAGAAGTCGACATTGCCGCTCCGTGGGGTGCGGGCGGGCAAGTCGATCAGGGTGCGCAGCGGCATCAGCACGCTGTCGCCGATGATGAATCCCTCGCCGGGGCGCATGATGGGCAACATGTCGATCAGCCCGGCGAAGTGGTCGCTCACTACCCGGGCGATGTACGACTGGTCGTCGGGGTTGTTCAGCCGCATCACCACCAAGTTGTTGCACTGGGCCAGCGCGGTCTCGGACAGCTCGGAAGGCCGCTGGCTGACGAGAATTGCCGATACGCCGTACTTGCGTCCTTCCTTGGCCACGCGCTCGACCGCGGTGCGCGCAAAGGAGGTTTTGGTGGGAACGCGCGGGATGTAGTTGTGCGCCTCTTCGTAGACCAGCGCGATCGGGTGGCGCTGGTGGGCCGGCGTCCAGAAGTTCACGTCAAACAGCAACCGGGTCAGCACCGAGACGGTGATGTCCACGACGTCGAACGGGATGCCCGACAGGTCGATGATCGTCAGGTTGCGGCGCGGTTCGATCTGGCCGGTGAGTACCTTGATCAGGTGCTCCATCACGCTGGACATCTGCGCTGCGGTGTTGTCTTCGTTGAGCACTTCACGGAAGTACCGCGAGCCCCGCGCGTGCTCGATCGGGCGAAACAGGAACTCATAGCGCACGTCGAAGAACCGGGTCTCCATCCGATCCACCAGACCCAACAGCTTCCCGTGGTACAACGGGTGAGGGACTTCCCCCTCGGCTTTGCCTCGGTTGAACCGGCAGGGCTGCTTGCGCATGAGCTTCTCCTGCTCCTCCGGTCGTAGCGAGCGCAGGGCCAGCTTGGCGAAAGCGTACTGGTCGGTGTTCAACACGTAGCTTGCGTAATTGAGGTTCTCCGCGTAGATCTTGAGTTGCTCGAGCGAAAAGTAGATCGGCGTGTCCAGGGTGAGGTTACGCTGCAGGTCGAGTTCCCTGGCGGCCTGACGCTTGTACTCCAGGACGGCCCACCGCAGAAACGAAACCTGGCTGCCGACGAACAGCGGGTTGCATTCGTCGAGCAGCAGGGTTTCAAGTTCGTTGTAGGTAAGCAGCCAGTAGGGAATGACCAGGTCCTCGGTGCCCAGGTAGGTGACGTTGTCGTCTAGTTTCCCGTTCTCGTCACTGAACGCGGCCCGATACTCGCCGTGCATGTCAAACAGCACCACCTGGGTCTGCGGGAGCCCGATCACTTCCTGCAAGATCTTGGCCGTGGTGCAGCTCTTGCCCGACCCGCTGTTGCCCACGATGGCCGTGCTCTTGCCGAAGAACTCGTTCCCCAGCACTTTCACCTCGAAATCGGTGTTCATGGCGAACCGCCCGAGGGTGAAGCTCTTGCCTCGTTCGCTGCCGGCGAGCAGTTGGTCGAAGCTGCCGAAGATCTTTTCGAAGTCGTCCTGCACCGCCACCCAGACGTCGTCGCCCATGACCGGCGACTCGTTGACCCCGCGGGTGAACCGGCCGCCCTTGATCTCGCCGAGCAACTGGACGTGCATGATGATTTGGGGCTCGAGGTCGGCTACGGCGACTTCCTCGCGCCCCACCGCGGTAACGAACCCGACCAGCGAGCGATCGCTCAGGGGCACGGTGACGTACGCGCCGAGTTGCCCCACGCGATACTCACGTCCGTCGTGTTCGATGTCGTAGTCGCGGATGGTTAGTACCACGTCGATCCGTCCGCTTTCCACGCGAATGACGTTGCCGATCTTCAACGGATTCATGGGTTAGGCTCACTTATCGGACGACTGAGAACGAGCAGAGATACACTCGCTATATCGAATCGCCCGAGCGTTGAGGCGAGTGCAAACTTTCCTGGAAAGGTGGTTTTGCAACGCGGGCGGCGCGGCACTTGCGCGAACGATGCCGTCCGCGTTTATCGGCGGCCTGCCTGAACGGCATTTCGTGCGTTCTAATGCCGGTCCGGGGTTATTCGTGAACGCAGAGACGCTGAGAGCTTAGAGCAGCCTTCGGCCGCAACCAAGGAAGAACCTCACGCAGAGACGCAGAGACCGCAGAGAATGAATAACGGACGGTTTTCTTCCTTGGCGATCTCTGCGCCTCCGCGTGAGATTCAAAAAGGAGCAACCAAAAACTTGTCAGAAAAGCAAGATACGGCGCGTTTGCAATGCAGAGTTTTGCAACCTCAGGGTTTACGGTCTGCACCGGCACCTATCTTCTGCGCGGCGTGTGGCACCCCAAGGCTATGGTGTTCACGCATTATCCATTTCTTTCTCTGCGTCCTCTGCGTCTCTGCGTTCAATCCTCCCCCCTGAATCGTTCGCCGCGCTCGCACAGACCCCAGGTGGTATGGATAATCCGAGCTATCGCGTCACAGCAGGCCGGTCCCATGACCCGCAACGTAGACCTTCGTCGGAGCTAGGTCCGAACGCAGCAGGTTCTCCAACGGATCCGGGTCCCCCGCCGGCTGGAGGGGGACGACCACCAAATCCGCCTGCTTCCCGGGTTCAAGTGACCCGATCGTGTCATCCAGACCTAAGGCCCGGGCGCCGCAAAGCGTGCCCATTTCGAGCTGTTCGCGATTGTCCAGATCCTCGAAGGTTTGCCGCAGGTAACGCAGTTCCTCCAGGACGGAAAGTGAAGGGTTCGAAGCCAGGCTGTCCGTTCCCACACAGACGTTGATGCCGGCGGCGCGCATCTCGCGGAAGCGGTGCGGTATGTGGCCAAACGCCGCGTGCGTACGCGGGCAGTATGCCACGTGGGCGCGCCCGCGCGCCAGACGTTCCAGGTCAGCATCGCTGACATAGTTGACGTGCGCCAGAAGCGTCCGCGGCGACAGCAGACCGAGCTGGTCCGCATACTCGACCGGACGGAGTCCGGGGTGCTTGACCGAGTCGTTCCACACCCCGACCGAACGCAGGAAGTCCGCCAGCGGCCCACTGCCCTCCAGCGTACACGCCTCCTCATCCACCGTCTCCGCCAAGTGCGTGCACAGGCGCATCTTTGCGGCGGCGGCAGCCTCCTGGCACGCCCGCAGGGCCCGCCGGTCGCAGGTGTACGGGGCATGGGGCGACACGGCGGCGCTCAGCCGGTCCGAATCGTGCGCGGTGTCGGTCGCGGCCTGCAAGCGCGGGCGCAATGCGGCGCGCAGCGCGCCGATGGCGATCACCTCACCGAAGGAGACCACCCGCAGCCGGCCATGGCACAGCGCGGGACGGGTGACCCTCGGCAGGCGGGTGATGTCGCCCACGGCGGTGACGCCGCACCGCAACGAGAGCGTCGCCCCCTCGTTTACCGACGCGGTGATAACTTCCGCGTCGTCCCGCGTCTTGCGCATCTCCGCCAGCAGGCGGCGGAGCCAGTCGGCAAAATCCGAATCACCGGCTTTCCCGGAGGGCCGGGACGCGATCTCCCGCGGCTCTATCTTCCCCGCCAGATGCGTCAGTTCAAGATGGGTGTGGGCGTTCACCAATCCGGGAAGTACCACCGCGGCGCCGCAATCGACGATGCTGGCATGGGCTTCGTGTCTGGCGGCGCAGCGAACGTCCACAATCCGGGATTCGCGGACTTCGACCAGACCGTTTTCGATTACAGGACCCTGCCCGGTGGCGCGAGATCCCTGGACCGAGATTACGTACTTGGCCTTGAGAATCATGTGTTATCACGCCGCATTATAGCGCGCGGCACGGAGAGGGGTAGCGAATGTCGCCGAACAATTGCAGGCTCGCCGGTCACTCCCGCAGGGCGGCGCGGATTCTGCGCACAGCAGCGTGGTTCGGGTCGATTTCCGAGGCTTCGCGGACCAGCTCCAGGGCTTCCCGGCGCCGCCCCTGGGAGGCCAGGACGGCGGCCAGATTACAGCGGGCGATCACGTTACGGGGGCTCAGGCGAATGCCTTCGCGGAATTGTTCGATAGCGGCCTCAGGTTGTCCCTTATGCTGGAGCATGTTGCCCAGGCCGATGCGGGCGTTGACGTGGCGCGGGTTGCTATGTAAGGCCAGGCGGTACTCGGCCAGGGCCTCGTCGATCTCGCCCCGCGCGCTCAGGGAGTTGCCCAGGTTGCAATGGGCGATGGGGTGGTGGGGATCAATCCGCAGGGCCGCCCGGTACTCCTCGATCGCCTCGTCGTGCCGGCCCTGCTCGAACAGTTCGACGCCCAGGTCCACATGTACATTGGCGAAGTCGGGATCAACCCGCAGAGCCCAGCGATAGTGCTTGATGGCCTCTTTGGATGCGCCACGCTGCGCCAGTGCTTTGGCCAGTCCGGCGTGCGCTTTGGCGGAGCCCGGATTGATCTCGAGAGCCCGGCGATAGGGTCCGAGCGCCTCAGCGACCCGGCCCATGTCAGCCAGTGCGTTGCCCAGGTTGCAGTAGGCCTCGGCGAAGTCCGGGTTAATCCGCAAGGCAGCGCGGCAATGCTCTATGGCGTCGTCAGGTCGACCTTTCACGGTCAGGGCTCCGCCGAGGTTACTGTGCGCTCCGGCTTGGTTCGGGTCGATGCGCAGCGCCGCCTGAAAGTGCGAAATGGCCTCATCGAGTTCTCCTCCCGATGCCAGAGCTTCCCCCAGGTTGTCGTGCGCGCGGGCGTTATTGGGGCGCTTGTCCACGACGTCGCGCCAGATTGCAACCCGGGAACGGTAGTCGCGGTTCCGTTCGACCGTGCGCGAGCCCAGCAGCGCCGCAAACGTGATTACCAGACCGGTTGCGATCCATGGCACACGGCGGCCGCGCAGTCGCAAGCCTTGCAACAGCCACGCCATCGCCGCGTACCCGGTGATGACCACAAGTACCATCACCGCTGCGAGGGACAAATACACGCGGTGTTCAAGGGCCAGGTCTTGGATCGGAATGCAACTCGACGTGGGAGCAAGGATGAGGAAGAACCACGCCCCCACAAAGCCCAGCCACGGCTTCTTCCAGTACGCCCAGATGCTCCCCAGTAGCAGCAGCCCCACGATGATGGCGGGAGGTACGATTTCGCCCGGCGTGCGGGCTACCGGCCAGACGTAGTCCAGGCACAGCGACGCCGGCCAGAACGACAGCTTGAGGTAGTGCAGAATCACCCCGGGCTGGGTGAATGCGTACTCCAGAGGTGTGACCACCGCGACTCCGAGGCCGACCGTGGTCTCAACCTCCGGAGTTGGAAACAGCACGGCGCCTACGACGCCGGACGCGACCAGAATGCTCCAGGTTGCCGCCAGGCCGGCGTACAGAACCCGGCGCTGACGAAAGCTCTCGACGAACGATTTCGAGAGAAATGCTCGATCGTAAAGCAGCACCACTACCGGCGCGGTGACCATCACCGGCTTGCTATCCATACCCAGCGCGCAGAACACGACCGCGGTCGTGTACCACCCCCAGGCCCGCGGCGAATCCGCGCCGCGAATCACGCAATACAGCGTCAGCAGGTAGAACAGCCCCATCATCGACTCGCCGCGCTGAATGAGGTAGGTGACGCTTTGGGTCTGCAGCGGATGGACCATCCACAGCAAGGCCACTGCAAGGGGCAGCCAAGACGCCCCTCGGTCGTAGGAGCGCCGGAACGGATCGCGGGAGAGACTGCGGCGGACGATGCCGAACAGGGCGAGGGTGGCGAGGAGGTGCACGCCGAGATTGAATGCGTGATAGCCCCAGACGTTCAGCCCACCGAGGGCGTAGTTGACGGCCAACGACAGGCCCACCATAGGCCTGCTGTCGGCCAGGTATTGCCCCGCGGGCCAGAGATGACGGATCTCCGGTCGGTTGACGATTCTGGGAAGGTCATCGAAAACGAACGCGCCGGAAAAGCTGTTGTAATAGACCGACACGCCCGCCGCGAGCAATACGACGGGCATCCAGTATCGACCGTCTCGTAATCCGCGGGCTGAGTTGGCCGTTGCGGTCGTCAAGAAGTCCCTGTCCTTTGAGTTGCTTCGGCGGCGAGCATTTTGGCCCTCGAACAACGACCGATGACCATCGACTCGACGAGCGAGAACGACACCACATAGAGTATTAAGCATAAAGGTGAAATGGACCAGGGACAATTCCGGCTATCCCGCCGATAATCCTTCTGAATGCACGCAGGTTTGTGCATATCGGAAAGGATCGTCACCTGTGTCGGAATCGACCCTTCCTCAGCGGTCAGCGGATTGTTACATCTCGACGACCAACCCCATTATCGTCGGTGGGGCTGCCCGCAGCGGAACCACCCTGCTCAGCGTCATGCTCAATAGCCATCCGGACCTGATCTGCGGGCCGGAGTCGGACCTCTTCCGGCTCTGGCCGGAGTTCGAG
>JAUWNF010000569.1 GCA_030612785.1 Phycisphaerales bacterium | reverse complement strand
GCCGTTGATCCGGCCGATGCGTTGCAGGCCAAGGAGTTGCAGGAGTTCATCGAAGCGAGGCTCCCGGCCAATCTCCGCGCCGCGCTGGGCCGGGTGCTCGAAGGCAGCAGCGTGGCCGGGCAGACGCTGGAGGCCCTGCGGCAACGGGTCCTGGTGATTCTGGAGGAGTGGAATGGCCCGGACTAAACGTGCCCCGAGTATTCGCAACGTGGCCGGCGCCGGTGACCGCCTCGAACAACACGTCGAGAGCGGCCGGACCGACACCGAGATTCAGGGTGCGCTGGAAGCGGAGTTCGGACACCGGTGGCATCTCGACACCATCCGGCGCTACCGGCGCGGCCTGGGCGTGTCCAGGGCGACTCGAAAGGAAGTAGCCGACGCCGAGTCCGCCGCCAGCGTGATGGCCCTGGCGCCGCCGCTCGGTCTGGACCGGTTGGAGAAGGCCGAGTGGTATCGGGCCCAGTTCCGCAAGTCACACCTGTACGTCACCCTCCAGGACCAGTTCGAGCCGGGTGAGGTGGACGTGTACCTCCAGGAGTACGGCGATCTCTGCTGCCAGTTCTCCGACATCGTGGCTTCAGAGTTCCTACAAATCGATGACTTTCTCAAGCATCGCCTGTTAATCGCCCGCCAACTCTCACTGATGAAGAGCCTTCGTGCCGAGATCGAGTCCGCCTCGCAGTGGCTGCGACAGAACCCCGCGACGGCGGACGAATCCGAAGAGGACAAGAAGCGGCGCATCGCGAATGAGCGGCTTGTCGACTCCAAGCGGTCAGCCTTGAAGCAGGCCAACGACCGTTACGACAAGCTCAGCGCCGAACGGAACCGCATCTCGCAGAGCCTAGCTGCCACGCGGAAGGACCGGCTGGAGGAACTGCGAGGGGGCGGGGAGTCCTTCCTCGACTTGGTCTGTCGAATTCAACAGAGTGACAAGGCGCGTCAGGAAGAGGGCCGCTTCGCCGAACTGTCCCGGATGGCGCTCGAGGACGAGGAGACTGCGATGAGACGCGAGATCCTCTTCCCGGACGGCAACAAGGACCCACTGATCCTGGACGATTGGTCCGGAGGAGGAGACGTAGGCGTTGAAACAAGAGCGGAGGGAGAGAGTGATGAGTAAATCAGCGATGCTAACTGGCGCGAATGGGCAAGACGGAAGCTACCTGGCCGAGTTTCTGTTGGAGAAGGGGTACCGTGTCTACGGGCTGATCCGTCGTTCATCCACCGTTACGACCGAGCGTATCGCTCACCTGATCGGACGACCGGACTTTGAACTCATCACCGGCGACGTCACCGACGCGACGGGCGTCCACCGTGTTATCCAGCGACTCCGACCAGATGAGGTTTATAATCTCGCAGCCCAGAGCCACGTCGGTGATTCGTTTGACGTTCCCTCGGCGACCTTCGAGGTCAACGCCGTGGGTGTGCTCAATCTCCTGGAGACCATCCGCACGGAGAGTCCGCACACGCGGTTCTACCAGGCAAGCACGTCAGAGCTCTTCGGGAACAGCCCGCCGCCACAAGATGAGAACACGCCCTTCATCCCACGGTCACCCTACGCCGTAGCCAAGCTGGCCGCGCACAACTTGGTTCACATCTATCGGGAAGGCTACGGCGTCTTTGCCTGCGCCGGCATCCTGTTCAACCACGAGAGTGAGCGGCGCGGGGAGGAGTTCGTCACCCGGAAGATCACCAAGTACCTCGCCAGGCTCGCCGTAGCCATGGAGAACAACGGCGGCAATCCGCCGCACGACTGGACGAAGCTGGCCCTGGGTAACCTCGATGCGAAACGGGATTGGAGTTTTGTCGGAGATATGGTCCGAGGCATGTGGCTGATGCTTCAGCAGGACCAACCCGATGATTTTGTGCTGGCCAGCGGCGAGTCCCACAGCGTCCGGGAGTTCCTGGAGTTGGCCTTCAAATCCCTGGGCGTCGATTACCGAGACTTCGTTCGGATCGATCCCAAGTTCTTCCGTCCCGCCGAAGTCAATTACCTCTGCGGTGATGCAACCAAAGCGAGGCAAGTTCTCGGCTGGAGTCCGCGGGTGTCGTTCGAGGAACTGATCACCCGCATGGTGGAGTCGGACGTGGCTCGGGAGCGCGACAGTCATGGACTGAGGTGTGCTTCCTGACGTGCTCGAAATGGCAACCGACCTGAAACAACTCGAGCGTGTGCTGCACGGGGACGACGCCCAATACCTGCACCTGTTCCCGCACCGGGACTGCGTGCCCGCCATCGAGACCAACCCGCTGCTCGACGTGATGAGCCGGGGCGTAGACGTGGACGAGTTCCTCGTACGCCTCATGCTCGATCGGCGGCACATCGGTTGGACCACCAGCCAACTGCTTAACATCAAGCTGTTCTCACAGCAGATGGCCGTGTTACAGACGCTGTGGAGCAAGCCCTTCCCCATGCTGATCGCCACCCGTGGCGGCAGCAAGAGTTTTATGCTGGCGGTCTACTGCGTTCTCCGAGCCATCTTCGATCAGGGCGTCAAGATCGTCATCGTCGGCGCCGGTCTACGGCAAGCCAAGCTGGTCTTCAACTACATCGAGAGCATCTGGGAGGCCTCGCCCGTGCTGCGCGGGATCGTCGGTGCGGGCAAGAAGTCCGGCCCGCGCTCGAACGTCGATCGGTGTTACTTCAACGTGGGCTTGTCCAGCATCGTTGCGTTACCACTCGGCGACGGGACGAAGATCAGGGGCGAGCGGGCCAACGTGGTCATCGCGGATGAGTTCGCCTCGATCCCGGAGGAGATATTCGACATCGTGGTCCGCGGTTTCGCCGCCACGGCTCGGACGCCGGTCGAGGAGGCCCATCGCGCCGCCCTGGAACGCCGGCTCGAACAGTTGAAGGTGCCGCTGGAGATTCGC
>JAUWNF010000301.1 GCA_030612785.1 Phycisphaerales bacterium | reverse complement strand
AGACCTGGTAACCGGCCTCCAGCAGGGCCTGCCGCGGCGGTAGCCGGCGCTCCAGTCTCCCGCACGTTGCGAGGTATCCCAGGATCAGGAACAGGGCCGCCTCTGGGGTGAAGACTGCGTTGGCTGCCCGGCCCCACGTGAGTTGGTCAAGACTCCCCGAGCACATGCCGGGGGTGAACAACCAGGCGGTACGTCGCAATCCGGCGTGAAGCTCCTCCGTGCAGGATACGAAATCAAAGGGCGCCAACGACTGCACGAAGATGACCAGCGTCACAAACCCCGCCGCGGTGGACATCCTGGTGTCCGATAGCCCGATTGGTTTTGAGCGCACGCCTGGTTCCTCACTCCTCCCACACCGTTCGGCCCGAAAGGCGGTGTGTACATCTGTTGAGAACCACTCCTCCCCGAGGTGCCGTGCAAGTTGCACACCCGGACCCCACTGCGCCGATCAAAACCAACACTGCGCAGGTGCCCAAGCGTCGGGGTGATAATCATCCGTGGGATGTGGGCGTAGGGGGCTGCCACTTCACGGGAGTCCTGCCCCGGGCCGAGGGTACGAAGATCTAACGGTTGCGCCATCTATGCGGATTGCGGCGCAGCGCCGAGTTTCCTGAAACCCCATGTCGGCGATTAACCGATTCGGCGGGTTGATGATGGGAAGCATGGAAGAGTTGCGCTTCGGACTTACGCTGCTGCCGTGGGAGGAATAGGGTGCGGGTAGGCCAATAAGCCGCGAGCCGGACTCTCGACCGAGAAAAATCGGTCGCAAGTCCGGCCGCTTCTGCTCCAATCCCCTATGCCGGAAAGCACGTGATTGTCTCTAACAGGACCTAATTCGAGTACTGACGCTCCCCAACGCTTCACCCGCTCCGAGGTCCTGTCAGGTTACCGGCCGTCCGGGAAGCACCCCCGCAGCGCGAGACCCCTGTCTCTACGCTCGACATCCCAGTGGCCCCGTCGCCCGCTGGTAACACCGGCCGGTTCGTTTGCGTGTCACCAGCTCATCCTCATGGGGCCATCGCACTGAGGTAACCTAAAATACCCACACGCGAACGTCAAGAGAGAGTCTGGGGAAATAGAGTAAACCCACACTTGAAAAGGCTTGGCGTCACCGCCCGGGCCCTTGTCGTGGGCCGCTGTGGGCAAGCGGGTTGGCTGCTCCCGACACAGGCTGTCGATTTAATGTGTAGCGTCGCCCCTTGTGGGCGGCGCAGCCTCGTTTCTCGTCACCCACGAGTGGTGACGCTACACTGGGAGTGGTGACGCTACACTGGGAGGGGTGACGCTACACTGGGGGTCACCATGGACGATTAAATCAACAGCCTCGACATCCTGCGGGCTCTTGGGCAGCCTCCGATCGGCAGAAGTTCGTGCGGTTGGCTCACCTTGGTCACCGGGTGTTGCGGGGACGACCGCCTGGCTACAATGAACCCGATCACCTTTCAGGCAAGTGTGTTCGATGCCGCGGCGAGAGGAAGACTCGACATGAAACGATACGAACGCATCCTGGGCTGCATCGACCGGACCGAGCAGGCCCCTCGAATGCTGGCTTATGTGCAGGCCATCGCGCGGTTGGCCAACTCGAAGGACATTCGTGTTCTCCATATCGCAGATGACCAAGCCGGCGACGCTGGCGACGGGCTGCCGGAACCGTCGGATACCGCCGAGCTGACCGTCGAAACACTGCGCGACCTGGTCAGTGAGCATCTCGAGGAGTACGGGAAGGAAACCTGCCGGTGCGAAGTCGTGCGTGGGGCACCGCTGCTGGAAGTCTTGCGCTACGCACACGACAAGGACGTGGGCCTCATTGTCATCGGACGCCATTACGGCACCACCGGCGAGACGGATGACCAGGCCCTGTTGGCGCGGCGCATCACCCGAAAGTCCAGTTGTTCCGTGCTGGTGGTTCCGGATGAGTTTCAGATCAAGGCTGACACCATTCTGGTGCCGGTGCGCGATTCGGAGTGCTCCGCAAACGCGCTGGACGTGGCCTGCGGAATCGCCGCCGCGACGGGTGCTGCGGTAGTTGCCCTGAACGTTTACCAGGTGCACACCGGGTATTCGCGGGTGGGGACGACTTTTGAAGAGCATCAGGCGTTGCTCAAAGCCGCCGCCGAGCGCGAGTGCGAACGGCTTATCAAGCGGGTGGACACCCGTGCGGTCGAAGTAACGTATAGGTGTGCGGCGGACGTTCACAACCGGCCGGTGCCGGTTGCTCTGGAGGCGGTGGCGAGCGTATCGGCCGACCTGGTGGTGATCGGGGCCCGCGGGCGAAGCGGGGCGGCCGGGGTCTTACTGGGCAACGTCACCGAACGGCTCATCAGCGAGAGCCCGTTGCCCGTGCTCGCGGTCAAGAAGAAAGGTGAGTGCCTCGGTATCCTCCGTGCCTTGCTCACCCTTGCGGGGGAAGGATAGCGCTCAGCTTTCAGCGGTCAACTGTCCGCGGTGCGGAGTCGCACGCTCTGTGGAGCAAATCCCATGTCGAAGGTCCTGGCGGTCGATCACGAGAAGTGCACGAGTGGTCGGCGGTGGGAACTGGTCTGCTCCGCGCGGAGCGGAGGGGCCTATCGCCCTTCGCAGGCGCGCATCCGGGTGGCGATCAAAGCCGACGACGCCTTTTACTTCCCCATGGTGTGCATCCAGTGCGACGACGCGCCTTGCATCGAGGAGTGCCCCACCGAGGCCTTGGTGCGCGATCCGACCACGGGTGCGGTGGTCGTGGTGGAGGAGGATTGCACCGAGTGCGGTCTCTGCGAGTCGGCTTGCCCGTATGGGGCGATTCGTATGCGGGACGGCAAGCCGCAGAAGTGCGAGTTGTGCGGTGGCGATCCGGAATGCGTGCGGTTTTGTGCTCCCGGCGCCTTGCGCTACGAGGCATCGGAACAATGGCCCGAAACGGCGCGTCAAGCATATGCCGACCGCCTGCTCGACTTGGCAAAGGAGACCCGAGCGTGATGCACGCCTATGCCGGCAAAGTGCTGCGAGTGGATCTAACCCGTCAGAGTATCCGGGAGGAGCCGCTGAATCCCGAACTGGCCCGCGCGTTCATCGGCGGCCGGGGTCTGGCCACCAAAACGTTCCGCGACGAGGTCGATCCCCAGACCGACCCGCTGGCCCCGGAGAACAAGCTCATTGTCGCCACCGGGCCGCTCACCGGAACGGCGGCGACCTGCGGCGGTCGGTTTATGGTCATCACCAAAGGCGCCCTCACCGGGGCGATCGCGTGCTCGAACGCGGGCGGCAGCTTCGGCCCGGAACTGAAATACGCCGGGTACGACATGATCGTGCTCGAAGGGGCGGCGGCTGAGCCGGTCATCCTGGTAGTTGACGACGACGCGGTCGAACTCCGCTCGGCGGGCCACCTGTGGGGCAAGAATGTTCACCAGACCGAGGACGCCTTGCACGAAGAGCTTGGGCGGGATTTCAAGTGCCTGAGCATCGGCCCGGCCGGCGAAAGACAAGTGCGCTTCGCCGCCATCATGACCGACAAGCACCGCGCCGCCGGTCGCTCCGGGGTTGGGGCGGTGATGGGGTCCAAGAACCTCAAGGCCGTCGCCGTGCGCGGCACGGGCGGAGTAACCGTGGCCGATCCGCAGGGCTTCCGCACCGCCTGTCTCGACGCGCTCGAAAAGCTGAAGGCCGGCGAGATCACCGGTACCGGTTTGCCGCAGTTGGGAACGGCCATCCTGGTTAATATCATTAACGAGAACGGCATATTCCCCGTGCGCAATTTCCAACGGGCACAGTTCGAGCCGGCGCAACAAATCAGCGGTGAGACCTTGGCGGAGCAAATCCTGGTGCGTGCGCGGGCGTGCGTCGGCTGTCCGATCGCCTGCGGACGGGTAACGGCCGTGGAGAACGGACCGTTCCGCGGACGTGGTGAAGGGCCCGAGTATGAAACGATCTGGGCTTTCGGCGCCGACGTGGGCGTGAGCGACCTGGGCGCGGTGACCAAGGCCAACTACATCTGTAACGAGTTGGGCATGGACACCATTTCCGCCGGCGCGACCATCGCTTGTGCCATGGAACTTTTCGAGACGGGCGCGCTCCCGGAGAAAGAGGTGGGCCGCCAACTCCGCTTCGGCGACGCCGAGGTGCTGGTCGATATGGTGACCAAGATGGGCCATCGGGAGGGATTCGGCAACGTGCTGGCCGAAGGTGCAGCCCGCGTGGCCGAGAAGTACGGTCGGCCGGATTTGTTCATGGGTGCCAAAAAGCAGGAGTTCCCGGCTTACGATCCACGGGGGGTGTTCGGCATGGGTTTGCAGTACGCCACCTCGAACCGCGGCGGCTGCCACGTCCGCGGCTATCTCATCGCCCCGGAGATTCTGGGAGTCCCGGAGAAGGCCGACCCCCACACGCTCGAGGGCAAAGCCGCTCTGGACATTGCGTTCCAGGACCTCACCGCCGCCCTGGATTCGTCGGGGGTATGTCTGTTCATCACTCTGGAGATCGGGGCGCCGGAGCTGCTGGCCATGCTGAAGCCCGCCACCGGGTTCGACTACGACATGGATGAGATGATGCAGGCCGGCGAGCGGATCTGGAATCTCGAAAAGCTGTTCAACCTGCGGGCCGGTTTCAGCAAGAAGGACGACACGCTGCCCCCGCGGTTACTGCGCGACCCCATGCCCGCCGGCCCGGCAAAGGGCAAGACCGTCCCGCTCGACGAAATGCTGTCGGAGTACTACCGCCTCCGAGGATGGGATGATGAGGGTCGCCCGGGGAAGAAGAAGTTGGCTGCGTTGGGGCTGTAGCGAGCGGTGAACGCCGCTATTATGTGTCATAAGAGGTGATTTGTAATCGAATGCCAAACAGTAGGAGTTCGACGGAACTCAAATGACTTCGCCGATATAAACAGGTTTCCATGGAAGACAGAGGTAACATACCGAAGTACCTTGCGTCCCTCCGGAACTATGAACGGATACGTGTCGTTATGTCTGCGAATAAGCAGCGTCTTTGAAGAACATGGACGATACAAGGAGGACCGTTATGCCCGACAGTGTTTACAAGGTTATCGAGTTGGTGGGAACAAGTGATGTTTCCTGGGAGGACGCCGCCAAGAACGCCGTGGAGGTGGCCGGCAAGAGTCTCAAGGACTTGCGAATCGCAGAGATCAGCAAACTGGACATGAGAGTCGAGGACGGGAAAGTCGTCGGCTAC
>JAUWNF010000624.1 GCA_030612785.1 Phycisphaerales bacterium | reverse complement strand
AAGCCGGTCCGGTCGGGTTCACCTCGGTCCTCGATCATCCACAAGTCCAAACCACGGGCGGGCCTGTCCGCACCGTGGAGATATTTTTCCAGTTTGGGGAGCACCGCGTCCATGGCTTCAAAATACAACCGCAGGCGAGTAACTGCGCGAGCAATCGTGTATGCGGCCCATTGATCCCGAAACGCCGCACCCGCGCCATGCGCGGTTTGAACCGTCTCAACGGCCCGGCCCTCGGCGCTCAGCACACGTTGGGCGGCTTCGCCCCTTGCCTGACGAACCACTCGCTCCTCGTACTCGTAGGCGGTGTTGATCGAACGCATCTTGTCTTCGGCGGCGCTGGCCACGTCACGGAACGCCCAGTGCACCTCCGGAGCCGCGTGCACGTCGGTCAGACTAACCTTCAGCACGCGGATCCCGCAATGGCAGCGATCCAGCACCGGCTGGAGCAATTTGTTCTTGACGGCTTCTTCCACCGCGTGTCGCTCGGTCGTCAGCAGAGTGTCAATGCTTCGGCATCCGACCGCCGCGCGAATCGCCGCTTCCGCACTGTCGCGGACCAGCCGCTCAGGATCCCCAATCCCGTAGAGATACTCCAACAACCCGGCTTCTGAATCCACGACTTGGTATTGGACGACCCACTCGATATCGATGATGTCTTCGTTGCCGGTGAGCATCCAGGACTCGCCGCGCATGACCCGTTCGTAGGCGGCGGACGCCGCCGGCGTCGCGGGGGCGGCTCCCAACCGGAAACCCAACTCGATCCGCTTGACCTGGGCGACGGGTTCAATGTCCGCCCGGGCGATCGGATAAGGCCAGCGATAGTGTAAACCAAGCTCCAGATTGGCCTGGGTGATCCGCCCGAAGCGCGTCACCACCCCGCGCTCTCCCGGGTTGATGACAAAGAAACCGCTGCCGACATAGACGAGCAGAACGCCGACCAGCGCGGCATACCCTACCCTCCGCGTGCTGAGCGGCAGACCGGTCCAGCGTCCGAGGCGCTGCAACGCCGACTCGAGCACAGCGGTGCGCCGGAAGCTGAGCACCGCCATCACCGCCAGCACAAGCGAACCACCTACCTTCAGCGGGGTAAAGGACGTCTCCGCCGCCAGCGGCGCGACGGCAGGCAGCGAAACCGCCGCCGACCCGATGAACGCGTCGAACCACAGGCCCATCAAGACGCTGACCAGGGCTATCGAACACAGGTACACCACGAGAACCGGCTTTCCCAGATACTTCAACAAGACGATCAGGCTGGCCACGTTCGTCGCCGGACCCGCCAGCAGAAAGACCAACGCCGCCCCGGGACTGATCCCGCCCACGATCAAGCCCACGGCAATCGGTGTGGAGGAAGTCGCGCACACGTACATGGGGATGCCCACCACCAGCATCGCCAGCATCGCAAGGAGCGACTGGTCCGCAAACCGCTCCAAGCCCAAAGTGGGCAGCAAGGCCGTGATGATCCCGCCCAGCACAATGCCGAATAACAGTGACCCGATGATGTCGTCGAAGAAGCTGACGAATCCGTAGTGCAATATGTTCCACACGGCGCCGCGCTGAGGGTTGTATCTATCGCACGGCTCGGCGGTGACTTCGTCTTCCACGATCGCGCCGGACTCGGCCGAACGTTCCGCCCACCGGTCTACCACATTGGTCGTCAAGCCGGTGACGATGGCCGTCACCAAGGCCGCAAACGGGCGGAAAACCGCCATCACCGGCCCCAGCAGACCGTAGGTGATGAGTATCGAGACGATGTCGGTTTCGGGAACGGAGATCAGAAAGGAGACCGTTGCCCCCTTGCTGGCGCCACTCTTGCGCAAGGCCAACCCGGCGGGGAGCACACTACAGGAACACAACGGCAGCGGCAGACCGAACAACGCCGACAGGAACACCGATTTCGTCCCCCGCGTACTCAGCAAATCGGAGAACTTGTTGCTCCGGCTCAGCAGCCAGTGCAGCACGCCGGCCAGCGCAAACCCCAGCAGTAGATAGACCGCTGACTCGTTCAGAATCCGAAGCGTTTCCGTAACCACCGCCCACATGCTCGAATCCTACCGCAACGTCGCAGACTGAGCAACGCTTCCTGGTCGAGAATGCCCCACCTCTTGCTCTTGCGTGGAGGATTCTAATACCCCTAGCCGAACAATGATAGCCCCCGGCTCCAAAACCCCTTAGGCCCAAGACGCGCCGGCGGGGGGTGAAGCTGCTTCACCGAAAATCACGCCGCCTGTGGCGACCGGGTGAACTGCTGAAACCCGGATTGTTGAACTGTGGGCTTACGATCGGCGGGGGCGTTTGGGGCGTCCGTTGTCCCTTGAGCGGCCATTGGCGCCCGCGGAACGCGGCATCGAAAAGGCGGGGTAGACTCCCGAACGTCCGGGATCGCTACCGGAACCGTTGAGCAGTCTCGAGTAACGGCGCGGGCGGGGCAGCTTGCGCAGCAACAAT
>JAUWNF010000122.1 GCA_030612785.1 Phycisphaerales bacterium | reverse complement strand
TCAACTTGACTCGGCTCCGCGTACGGCCGGAACGCGGGCAGCGTCCGGGTGGTACGCGGACCACGTACGGGCGGTACGTGAACAGCGTACGGGTGGTACGCGGGCCGAGTAAGGCAGGTACACGGACCGAGTAGGGCAGGTACTCGGCCCCGACACCTGTTGAGGTCGCCGTCGATACCCAGCTTGGGCGCGGCGGCCGACGCCAAGTAAGGCGCGAGGGTCGATCCCGGCTTGGAAACGGTGTCTCCGGGGCTCATTTTGCCTCGCAGTTTGCCCAGCTTGCCTAGTTTGTCAGGGCCGAGGGTCCGAGAACCGGTTTCGGCCCACCAGTTCGCCGGCGGGCATAGGTTCATCGCGGCCGGAGCCGGCTACCCGGACGCCGCTACGGTGTTACGAAGCCGACTCGCGGATGACTTCCAGGAACTGCTCGCCGAAGGCCTCGTACTTGGCCGGGCCCACGCCCCAGACAGCCAGCATTTCGCGCTCAGTGGTCGGGCGGGCTTGGGCCATGGCGCGAAGCGCCTTGTCCCCAAAGACCACGAAAGCGGGCACGCTCATCTCGTCGGCGATGCGGCGGCGCAAGGCCCGCAACTGCTCGAACAACTCCTGCTCGTCGGAGTCCAGGGGGCGCGGAGGGGCAACGGGACTGGGGCGTTCCTCACGCCGTTGGCGGGGCGTCGTATGCGGATCACCGCGCGGGCTGAAACCCGCGGCTCGCGGGGCGGTAGGGGTCGCTGTCGCCCTCTCTCGGCGACGCTGCTTGCCCTTCCCGGAATGGGCGACCTCGTACAGATTGGCGTCGGCTTCGGAGTGCAAGACCGCCCCTCCGTGAGGCGTGAGAGAGAGTGTTCGGTAGTCGGGATCGCGAGCCAGCAGGTCTTGATCGACAAGCTGGTCCACCCACTGCATGACCACCGGTTTGGGTTGGTCACCCAGCAGGTTGAACGTGCTTAGCTTCTCGTCTCCGCGTTCCGAGACCCGCGGTGTGACGTTGCCGGTCAGAACGTCGGCTACGTGGCCCGCGCCAAACCGCTGTCCGGTGCGCACGACGCAGGACAGGATCTTCTGGGCGATCACCGTCGAATCGGGCAGCGGAACCGCACCTTCAATGCAGAAGTCGCAGGCTTCACACGAGGCCCGGTCCCAGGCCTGGCCGAGGTAGGTGACCAGCTTGCGATGTCGGCAGCCGGTAGCGGTGCAATAGCGGTACATGTGCCCCAGGATGCGGATCTGCTCATCGCGGTTGGCTGCCTCCGTATTGTCAATGATGCTCTTCCACAGGCCGAAGTCGCCACCGGAATAGAACAGGAGGCACTCGGCCGGTTTCCCGTCGCGGCCGGCCCGGCCGGTCTCCTGCTGATACTGCTCGAGCGATTTTGGCATAGCCGCGTGAATGACGAAACGGATGTCAGCCCGGTCGATGCCCATGCCGAAGGCTACCGTAGCGACGATCACGTTTACGTGCCCCGCGGCAAAGGCATCCTGGATTCGCGGGCGCTCTTCATCGGACATGCCGGCGTGGTAGCCGGCCGTTGCGATGCCTTCGCTGTTGAGCGTGGCGGTCAGTGCGTCGACGTCGGCCCGACGGATGCAGTAGACGATACCCGCCTGGCCCGGCCGCTGGCGCACGGCATCGACAGCGTCGCCGAACCCCGAGCCACGACGCTGCACCCGGTAAACCAGGTTGGGCCGGAAGAAGTCACCCACCAAGACCGCAGGTTCGCTCAGACCCAACTGAGCGATGATGTCGTCGCGGACGCGCGGCGTAGCCGTGGCGGTGAAGGCTTGTACCGGAACGTCGGGACAACGCTGCTTGAGCTGGCCCAGTTGCCGGTATTCGGCCCGGAAGTCATGGCCCCAGTGACTGATGCAATGGGCCTCGTCGATGGCGAACGCGCCGACGCCGGACTGGCCCAGCAACTCGAAGAAGCCCGGCGACGAAAAGCGCTCCGGCGCTACAAAGATGAGTCTATACTCTCCGCGGCGGATGCCGTCGCAGACCCGCCGGCGATCGTCGGGGTCCAGGCTGCTGTTCAGGTACGCCGCAGCGATGCCGCGCTGAATGAGTGGGTCCACCTGGTCCTTCATCAGGGCGATGAGTGGCGACAGAACCACCGTGGGCTTGTCAGACAGAAGGGCCGGAGCCTGGTAGCACAGCGATTTTCCTCCACCGGTCGGCAGAACCACCAGGGCGTCGCGACGCTCCACGGCTGCGGTCATGGCTTCGAGCTGCATGGGGCGCAACGACGTGTAGCCCCAGTATTTCTCGACGATGGCCGGCAGTTGGTCGGCCGCACGCTTCGGCATGTTGGCGGAGGCTGTCGTCATGTCCCCACGCGATCTAAGCGGTTGATGAGTGTATGATACTGGTGCCCGGCAATCCCGTCGAGCCGATTGCAGCCGGCTTGGGTGGGGCGGGTCCGTGACAGAATCGGCGGGGGTTGATCCGAGCCCCAAGCGCCAGCGCGGGGTCTCTGTGGATAGCCCGCAGGTCATCTGACCCGCGCGCTTGCGCTCGGGGCTCGGATCCGGCGTCCGTGCGGTCCGGCAAAGTCCGCACGCTCCGGCAAGCTTTACGGCCGAAGTCCACCGCGGGTCGGGGATATGTGCTCAAATCACGGTCTTCGGTGGACTCAGGCCGCGGATAGGCGTTGAGGGCTTGGGCGCTGCGCTCAGCGTCGAAGCTGCCCTGGAATCCGCAATTCCCGCTCGTCACTCCGATTCCTCGGGTTCGAGTTCGAGAATCGCTTCGGGGATGAAGTCGAGCAGGTCCCAGGCCATTAGCGACAGGCGGCCGAGTTCCTCCGCGCCGATGTCGCCGGCCAGCCCGTGCAGGTAGACGCCCAGAACCGTGGCGTCGACGCGGCTCATTTGCTGACCCAGTAGTCCGGCGATGATGCCGGTGAGCACGTCACCAGAGCCGGCTGTAGCCATGCCTGAATTCCCGGTCTGATTCACGTAGAGGCGTTCGCCATCGGTCACCACCGTCCCGGCGCCCTTGAGCACGACGGCCGCCTGGGTTCGCAAAGCCAGATCGGTGGCGGCGCGCTCACGGTCCTCCAGGTTAGTGTCAATCTTCAAACCGCGGACCAGGCGCTTCAACTCGCCGGGGTGGGGGGTGAGGACCACCTGGTGAGGCCAGGAGGCCTCCCAGCGTCCGGCGGCGGCCAGCGTGTTCAGGCCGTCGGCGTCGATGCCGCCGCTGCCCGAGTAATCTTTGAGCAGTTCCAGGATGACGTCGGCGCTGAACGCAGGGTCCAGCCCCGGCCCGAGGGCCACCACGTCCGCACCGAACTCGACGGCGATGGTGCTCGGCGGCGGTCCCTCGGGAGAGAAGCGCCGCGTGGTCGCGCAAGGGGCCAACCGGGCGATCGTAGGCTGAGCCTCGGCGGTGGTCAGAATCTGCAGTAGCCCGGCGCCGACGCGCAAAGCGGCGTTGGCAGCCAGTGCGGGAGCACCCACCATGCCGCATTCGTTCATCCGCCCGCCGATGATGAGAATGCGCCCGACCTCGCCCTTGTGGGCGTCGTCGGCACGCTCGGGCAGGGACGGGATTGCGGCGATACGAACAGGTTCTTTAGTCATGGTTCAGACTCGACGAGCGGCGGGCTCTCCGGCGCCGCGACCGGGTCCATTACGCTTTTGCGCGGCGGTTGATCTGCGCGGCAATGTACCCGGCGGCAAACCCGTTGTCGATATTGACCACCGCGACGCCGGAAGCACAACTATTCAACATTGCCAGCAGGGCGGCCAGCCCGCCGAAGCTGGCGCCGTAACCGACACTCGTCGGCACCGCAATTACGGGACAAGCCACCAATCCGCCGACCACGCTGGCCAACGCGCCTTCCATTCCCGCGACAACCACAATCACCGAAGCGGCTTGAAGGTCACGGGCGTGGTTCAGCAGGCGATGAATACCCGCCACCCCCACGTCGTAAAACGTCTGTGTTTTGTGCCCCATGATCTCGGCCGTCTCTCGAGCTTCCTCCGCTACCGGCAGGTCACTCGTGCCCGCGCTGACGATCGCGATGGTTCCTGCGGCGGACGCCGGTTGCACCTGACGGATAGTGATCGTGCGCGCGCTGGGGTTGTATGCCGCCGTGGAGAAGCTCCGCTTGACCGCGTCGAACATCTCGCGCGAGGCCCGCGTGGCAAGCACGTTCCCGCCGGATTCAACCCTGGCCTTGACGATGGAAACCACCTGCTCGGTCGTTTTTCCTTCGCAGTAGATGACCTCGGGAAAACCGCAACGGACCGCGCGGTGGTGATCCACCTTGGCGAATCCGAGGTCCTCGAAAGGCATGGCCCGCAGCTCGGAGACCGCCTGCTCGACATCAATGCGACCGCTCTGGACCGCGCCTAATAACTCTCGAATGCGTGATTCATCCATACGCGCAGAGTGTATGACCGATCGACGGCGGGAACAAGCAGCGGGCATAGGCCACCGGAGATGACGTCATCTTTGACGCGGTGTCGTGCCTGGAGCCGGCTCTTGCCGGCGGTAGGTTCCCACCAACTCCCCCTGATCGATGATGTGCCCGCGTAGGGCCTGGAATAGCCGTCCCACGGTGAGGCTGTGAAACAGGTCCAGCACGGCGTCCACCGCAAGAAGCCTAAAATGGTAATGGTGATTACCGTGCCCCGCGGGTGGCGCGGGTCCGCCGTATCCCAGCTTGCCCCAGGAGTTCCGTCCCTGAACCGCACCGGCTGGCTCGGCCATCGTGGCACGCAGAGGGACAGCTTCGGGCAACACTGTTGTCTGGGCCGGGATCTTGTAGGCAACCCAGTGGATCCAGGGCTCGCGTCCCGGCGCGTCGGGATCTTCCACGATCAGGGCCAGTCCCCGAGCTTGAGGAGGCACGCCGGACCAAGTCAGCGCCGGTGACACGTTGCGCCCATCAGCGGTGAATCGCGCAGGAATGGCACCACCGTGGCTGAACGCGGGGGTTTCCAGCTTGATGGGCATCGAGGGACCTCGGCCGGGCGTCTGTAGACGATGGGCTATCCAGGTCGGCGGACGCGGATGTTGGTCTTGCGCTCCAGGCCGGCTACGATCATCGCGACCGCCGCGTCCATCGAGATGTTTTCAGCGTTGATCACCACGTCATAGTGTTCGGGCGAAGCGGGATCGACGCGAAAGTGGTCGCGCAGGAATCCGTTCCGGTCCGCATCCAGTCGCCGCACTGCATCGGGGGACTCTTCAAGCGGACAACCGGAGTACCGAGCGTAATGCTCGAAGCGCATCTTCTCCGGGGCAATCACCCGCACGCGTAACCCGTGCTCTGCGGGGAGCATGAAACTCGCTCCCCGTCCTACAAAGATGGCATGGTTGGTGTGGGCAATAGCGTTGATCGAGCCGACCAGCTTGCGAAAGTAGTCTGATCCGGGAGGGCGGCCCTCGAAACCGAGGCTCTTCAAGATGCTCTCGAAATATCCCTCCGAGTGTTCGTCGGCCAGTTCGTAGATTTTCTTCTGAACCGCGTCGTGCTCAGCCATGTAGTCCAGGATTTCCCGGTCGTAGATTTGCCAGCCGGTTTGTTCGCCGAGTTCGCGGGACAAGGTCAGCCCGCCGCTGCCGCCCTGACGGGAGATGGCAATGAACGGGAAGACTTGTGGAGTCTCTTCGGCAGCCTCAGCGGACCGTTGGCTGCGACTCAACTCCCAGTTTCGCATCTGCCGTTCGACGGCTTTTTCGAGCCCAGGTTTCCACATCTGCCACCTCGCTTCCTGGAGAAGTAGTATTAAGCCCGCGCGAAGTGAAGGCGCAGCCCTTGGTCCGCGCCCTCGTTGCTTTCTTCAGGCCGCTCCCTCACGGTCGCGGTTCTGCTATTGGCCGGTTCCGAAGTCTACTTTGGGAACCGCCTTGGTTTCCTCGGCCACCTCGAAGTACTCTGCCTTCTCGACGCCGGCCCAACCGGCGAACATGCGCCCGAAGAACTTGCGGCAGTAGGTATTGAGCTTCTTGACCGAGTCGTTGTATCGCTTCCGCTCGACCGCGATGCGATTCTCGGTGCCTTCCAACTGGGCCTGCAAGCTCATGAAGTTCTGGTTGGCCTTCAGTTCCGGGTAGGCCTCGCGAATGACCAGCAGACGGGAGAGGGCGCTTTCGAGTGCGCTGGCCGCCTTGACCTTTCCCGCCCGAGTTCCGGCACCGGTGTAGGCCGCGCGCGCCTCGGCGATGTTGCTGAAAACCTCCTTCTCGTGCGTGGCGTATCCCTTCACCGTCTCCACCAGGTTGGGAATCAGGTCGAAGCGCCGCTGCAACTGGTTCTCCACCTGGGCCCACTTGTTATCCACGTCTTCCGAGAGGGCGATGGCCTTGTTGTATCCGCTGATGGCGCAGCCGCCCACAATCACCAGCGGCAGCAAGAGGATGCCCAAGACCAACAACACTTTGCCCGCGACCGATCCGCCACGTCCACCGTTCATCATCTTGGCTCCACAGGCCGCGCAGAACGCAGCCGACCTCGCATTAAGGTGTCCACACGCCGGACAAGGATTACCACCCGCCACTTGCACCACCTCCCCCGGACATCCCGCCGCCGAACCCGCCGAACCCGCCGCCGCCGAACCCGCCACCCCAGGATGAAGAGCGGTGGGAACCGCCCATGGTCATCCCGAACAGCAACGGCAAGGCCCAGCCGCGCAGCCCGCGACGCCGCCCCATCGAATTGAAGATGAGCACCATTACAATGATGGGAAAGACCGCGGAGCACAGCCCACCACTCGCGCGCCGCATGTTTCGCCTCGAATCGGCGGCGGTGTGACGGGCAAGCTGAGGAGCCTGTAAACCGGCAATCTCAACGCCGTATTCCTTCGCAATCGCATCGATGAGCTCCGATGCCGCCAGGTACAGGCCGTCGCCGAATCGACCGCGCCGGAAGTTCGGTACGAAGTACGCCCGGGCGACGTTATCGCAGAAGGCGTCCGGCAAGGCACCCTCCAGGCCGTAGCCCACCTCGATGCGGTATTTCCGGTCGGCCACCGCCACAACGATCAGCACGCCGTTGTCCTTGCCTTGCTGCCCGATGCCCCATTTCTCGAACAGCTCGACCGCGAGATTCTCGATCGGCTCGCCGCCGGTGCTGTCCACGGTGAGCACACAGAGCTGCGCCGTGGTCTTGTTCTCCAGTTCCAGCAGATAGGCGTTGAGTCGCTGCTCGACCTGCGCGGGGATGACCCCGGCGTAGTCGGCCACCAGGGCACTCGGCTTGGGCAGATCGCCCGCGTAGAGTAGCGCCGGGGCGAGAACGATCACTATCACCGGCAAGAGCTTCTTTGAGCATGGATGAGGAACTCTCCGATGATTGACGATCGGAGGTTGGCGATTGACGACCGCGCATTGACGACGGCTAACAGCACGTAGCTGAATGCTGGAAGCTGAGAGCTGAATGCTTCTGCTAGACCGACAGTCCATCGACATAGTCCGCCAACGCAATCACACTTTCGTACAGGGAGTGCAGCGCCGAGAAATCGATGTCCCGCGCCCCCGCCACCGCCGGCTGCAACCCGGGCAGCTTCACGCCGGTGTCCTCCTCCGCGGCGCGAAGGATCGCCGCCGGCACGCCTGGCACCGGCTTGTCGTGCAGCCACAGCACGCCCCGGAGTAACAGGGTCATCTGCTCGGCCGCCGCCCAGTAAAGATCAACGAGCACGTGATCCCGCCCTCCGGCCGACAGGATGCCCTGACGTATCTGGAGCGCTTCGCGCTTGAGTTCGCGTTCGAGTTGCAGGCGGACGTGGGCCTTGGAAAACTCCAGCGCCGCGAAGTAATCCTTGCCCAGAAGATTGAGGTGGCGTTGCTGAATGTCCAGCAGTTCGATGGGGAACACATCCAGCGACGCTCCGATGTACTGCGGCGTCATCAACAGCGGGGCCTGAATGCGCATTCGGCCCAGCACGGGGCCTTGGGCACCCAACTCGCGCACCAGATCAAGATCCACCCGGTCCAGCACGACCACGCTTTGAACCATGTCCGTCTTGCCCTCGCCGGTATCGTCCGCCGCAGCACCGAAGAGAGTTATCGCCAGCAAGCGTTCGCCGGCCAGAGCCTGTAACAGCGCGATGTATTCCTGCACCGCGCCGCGCAACGCACCAGGTAGTTTTGTAATGTCAGCCTGCAAATCAACCTCCCGGCATAATGCTCAGAACCACACAAGCAGCCTCTTTGACTGACCCTGCGCCAAGCCCCACAACCGCGCTCAGCACGCCGCGTAGATTACCGGTTCGGCGCCGGCTTGTCGATATCCTCTATCTTTGCAGGTGGAGTAATCATGCTACAGTCTTTTTCTGCGTCACTTTATACCTCCCGAAACATTGTCCTGCATGTTATAATCCCCGGCGAATTCTGGAACGAGCGGCTGTACAGCCCCATACGGTCAAGGATCGGTCCGACCGAAGGAAGGATCGAGCCTTGACCGTGCCACCCCCGGCGCGGCGCTCTGTAATGATGCTACAGTATCGAAAGAACCGTCAAATCAGGTGGCAGACATGAAAGCCGCACTCGCACAACTCAACCCCGTCGTCGGTGACATCGACGGCAACACCGACAAGATCATACCCACCATCCAACGGG
>JAUWNF010000510.1 GCA_030612785.1 Phycisphaerales bacterium | reverse complement strand
CGGTGCTGGAAGAGTGGCCGGAGGTGACAAAGAGACTCCGCCGGGGGCGTTTTCCCCGGCGGGTATCAGGTCATTCAGCCAATCCACGGACGTCCGCCCTAACCGAGCAGTTGTAGGACGCTCGCTGGCTGCTGGTTCGCCGATTGCAATACCAGCATGGACGAGTTCACCAGGATTTGCGCGCGGGTCAGCGCACTGGTCTCCACCGCGAAGTCGGCGTCCCGGATCGCACTCTCCGCCGCGGTGACGTTTTCAAGGGTGACGGCCAGCGAGTTCATGGTGGTCGCCAGGGTGTTTTTCTGGAACGCGCCCAGGCGCCCCCGTAGCGAGCTGCCCTCTTTTATCGCCGCGCGGGTGATACGCTGGGCCACCGCGAAGTTCTTGCTATTCAGATCGTTAGTCTGCCCGCTGCCCAGCGAACTCAGATAGCCGATGCTCTGCTTGCCGAGCGAGCCGGTCGTCACCGAGCCGATCCCGATCGTCTCCGTGCCGGCCAGACCCACCGTCGCCGCGATGGCGAACACCCCACCTCCACCGGTGATCTGGAAACTGGATGAGGTGGTGGTTTGCTGGGCGAAAGACGAATCCAGCGTGAATTGCAGGTTCAAGGAGCCCGCGTTGACCGTGGCCTCCAGTCCGTTGACGGTGGCCAGGGACCCGTTGACGACGATTGTGCCGTCCCGCCCGTAATCCTGGGTGGCGCTGGAACCGGTGGGGCTGTCCTTCGTCAAGGCGAACGTGCCGTCGAGAAGGCTTACGTCAACAAACGCCGCACTTCCGTATTCCACACTCTGGAAAGTCAGATACGAGGTTCCGGCCGCAGTCGCGCTGGCGGTTATCCCGGTCAGGTCCGAGGTGCTGTTTACGCCGAAGGCGATAGCCGACGTGGCGGCTCCCTGGGCGAAGCTCAGCAGCTCGCTCCCGTAGTTGCCCCGGATCTGGAACGCGGTGTTCGAGGCGAGGGCGCCGCCCGCGTACACCAGGACGGCCTGTAACGAGGAAGCCTGTACTTCCACCACGACGTCACGATAGCCTCCGTTGGGAATCTTGGCGGCGTTGATCTGAACGTCGGTGAGCTGCGCGGCAGTCACGCCGGAGGTGGTGAACTCGAAGTTGCCGTCAAGCAGTTTGATGTCGCCGAAGGATGCCCCATCGGCGATGCGATCGATCGATTGCAGAATCGTGTTGATCTGTAGCTGGTTGGCTTGGACCTCGTCGGTGCTCAGACCGCCTTCGCTGGCCGACCGATCAATGAGGTCTTCGAGCTCGAGCAGCAGTGCGCTAATCTCCTGCAGCGACCCTTCGGCGACGCTGATCACTCCGTCCGCTCGGGTGGCGTTGTCGATGGCCGTGGAAATGCCGACCATGGTGGAGCGCAGCGACTCGGAGGCGATCAGTCCCGAGGGGTCGTCCCGGCCCGAGTTGATGCGCAAACCGGTGGCCAGGCGATTCAAGGATTTGGTGAACGCATTGTTCTGCGTGTTCAGCACCCGTCGGGCGATGAGAGACTGCACGTTAGTATTGATTCTAGTCATAGTGATCGTGCCTCCAGCCGCGTCGTCAAGGACCTTGGTTGCGGGGCCGCATCACGTCGATGCGTTCTACCTTCCCGCGGAGACGTCCGCGCGGTGCGGCGGGGAACCTTTACGTCCGCAGGCGTGGAATCGACTCGCCGATAAGGCCCCTTTAAGTGTTTCGGACGCTCCCAGATGCGCGACGACAGATGCGGACCTTATATGCGGACGGGGGGCTGATCCCATAAACCAACCGGCCCCCAGAGAGCTTGTTTCCCGTCCCGGATTACCGGACAGCACGCCGGGCAAGTCCTAGAAAACGACGCGTTTTTTTTGAGACGAAAACACGCCCCACGCCCCGATAAACTCCCTCAGAGTGACGTCCCGTGTCACTAAAACCCGGTCGGGCCGGTGGCGCATGAAGAAGGGACGCAGCGGCTGGAGGCTGCGTCCCGGGGTAATGCTTGCCGAGAGTTCAGTCGGCCGTGGAAACGGCGAGTCTCTCCTGCACGGACTTGGCGATCATGTCATACACCGTGCTCGGAATCACGTCGATGTGCAAAATGGCGGCCAACTCCTCCACGTCGTTCTCAATCTCTCCGAGCAGGCGGCTGATGACGGTCAGGTCCACCCCCATGAGCTTGGCCGCGTCCGCGCAGACCTCGCCGGCTTCGCTTACGTCCGGGATTTCGCAAAGCAGCTTGGCAATGCGGTCGGATCCGTTCAGGATGCGCGCGATGTGCGTGGCGTCGTCCTCCGTACCGACATTCGCGCTGTGCTGCAGGTTGACCGCCTTGCAGATCAGATCAGGCAGCCCCCAATAGGAAAGCACCATGGCGGAAACCTCGGCATGGGTCACGTCCACGGCTTCGCGCTCCTCATCGTCGGTGAAGTACCGGCCGTAGGGCGCATAACTCGCGATGATGGGTTGATACGGTTCCGGCACCGCTTGGGCGAGGATGGTCACCCCCACATCCGCCAGCAAGGCGCTAATGAAAACCTCTTCGCGCTGCCGGGGCAGGACCGAATCAGCGACCCGAGCCCCGAGAACCGCGCCGCCCAGCGATCGGCGCCAAAAGTAGCTGGTATCGATTCCTCCGCTGATCCTGCCCTCAAGGCTTCCCACCAGGTAACGCCCCAATACTAACGACCGGGTGCGCTTGGGGCCCAGCAGCGTCAAAGCCTGTCGGAGATTGGTGACCTTGCGGACCACGCCGAACAACGCCGAGTTGGCCAGACGCAATACCTCACTGACCATGCCCGGGTCCGCGGATAGGATTTTGACGATGTCGTTGTACTCGAAGTGCGGATCCTGGATGGCTTCGAGAAACCGGGTGACCACCTGCGGCATGGAGGGAACCGCCGCGGATTTCTTGATCGCTTCCAATATGTTGGCGTTCATTGGGGAACTCCCTGGATACGTAACCTGGCTGACAGCCGTTCGTCGACCGCCTCCCCCGAGATTCTCTTGGCACTCGCCTTCCAAGGACCACCCGCTTGCGCCGGCAGCGCGGCGCTATCCTGGCGGCCGGTCCAGGGGCGGTTCGCCTTCCACGAAGATGACCCCAGCCGGCGGGAGCCCGGGGGCGGTCGCCTTCGGTATCGCTGTCATCGGAGGATTTGAGCCCGCGTGTTAACGTATTCGGACGAATTGCGCTCGCTAGCGGTACCATACCAGCCAGACGACCACGGACCCGCACGAATCCGGTGGCGATCGCAGAGCCACAAACCCCCACCGGCTCCCAGCGGTCCATACTCGCGTCCCAAGTTGACATCCGCCAA
>JAUWNF010000508.1 GCA_030612785.1 Phycisphaerales bacterium | reverse complement strand
GGCCCTGTCGGTGGTCACCTGCGGTCGCCTGTCGTCCCCCGAATCCGTGGCGGCGTTGTTGTTCAGCGGCGCCGGAGCGGGCCAGGTTAGCCCGTTGTCCACGCTGCGGGCCACCAGGATGTCGGTGTCGACTCCGATCGTCCCGCTCAAATCGTCCAAGGAGTGCCACACGGCCACCCAGTTCCCGGTCGCGTCGGTGGTAACCTGCGGCCATGAGTCGTCCCCCGAGTCCGTGGCGGCGTTGTTGTTCAGCGGTTCCGGGTCCGTGGGGGCTATACACGATTGGCCGAAGGCGACGTTGGCCGTGGGCACTAACGCCAGCGTCCCGCTCACCACCACCAGTATCAACGTTACTTTGCAAGTGGACATATCTCACGCCCTTTCCATTAGAGACACGAGTTCCTCAGAGATATACGAGTCATCCGGCTGAATCAGCCAGTTGGGGAAACACGAAAGCACAACACGTTTGAGGCTGGAACGTCACCTGAGGAGCAGTGGCTCTTTTCCCACCAGCGCTTCTAAACGTGTGCGATATCCGGCTGCCGCCGATTGTAACAGATCGGACCGATCATAGGGCGCGCATTTCGAGCGGAATCCGGCCCGCGCTAAAGCTCCACTTGACTCACACTTGCGTCGAACCGAGCGCAGCACAGAGCAGCCTTCGACCGCAACCAAAGAAGAACCTCACGCAGTATTGCAATGCAGAGGTGCGCGTCACTGGCCCTCGGCGGGCAGCCACCAGGCCCGCGCGCCAGGCCAACACCCGCTTACACCCAGCGGGCTGGTCTCCAGCCCCCGCAGACGGTTGTTCACCGCGAGCAGCGTCGGCGTATACCAGAGGAAAGTGTGCGGCTGGTCGCGGTAGATCAGCTCTTGTATGCGCCGGTAATACTCCGGATGTCGGGTGCGGTTCGGTTCGCGGCGGGCCAGTTCGTATAGCTCGTCGACCTGTGGATTGCTGTATCCGCCGTAGTTCTGGTCGCGACCGGTTTTCCACCGGTCCCACGCCTGATCGGGGTGCGCACTTGTGCGCACGAGCCCCGCGAAGGCTTCAAAATCGTTAGCGTAGGTGCGCCTACTGCACTCCCGCCAGGGAGCGGTCTCGAGGGTCATGAGAACGCCCACTTCACGAAGGTCCTGTTGGAGATCGTGGGCCAGGCTCTGAAAGTCGGGCGACTCCTCGGGCACCAGCAGGGTGAACTCGAACTTGCATCCGTTCCGTGAGCGCACCTGGTCGCCGCTTTCGCCCAGGCTCCAGCCGGCCGCTTCGAGCAGCTTCCGGGCTTGGTCGGGGTCGTAAGCGAGTCGGGCAACGTGCGGATTGAACATCCACGAACCCTCGGCGTAAATCCCCGTGGCGGGCGAATACAACTCGCCGAAGCGCTGCCGGATGATCCGGTCCAGGTTCATGGCGTGGGTCATGGCCCGGCGGACTCGCGGATCATCGAAGAACGGATTAGATCCGTCAGCATTCCAGCAAATGTACTCATAAGCCCACTTGGGCCGCTTGATCTTCCATACGTGGTCGCGGAACGAGTCACCGTTTACCGCCCAGCGAAACTCGCCTCCGCTCAGTTCCACCACGTCGATGCGTCCGTCAGCCAGCGCCTTGATGCGCTCCTCGCGGTCCGAGATGACGTGAAACTCCACGCGCGCGAAGAAGTGTCGCGGTCCCGAATCGGGGTACGCATCCCATCGCTCCAGGATGATTAACTCCGGGGAACTGTCCGGGCTCCAACGGTACGGGCCGCTACCGATAGGGCGCTCGCTGAACCGCTCCTCGAATTCCGAACCCAATGCGTCGTGAACGTGCTTGGGAATGAGCGGGAAGTGCAGCTCCCATTCGGCCGTCGCGGTCACCGCTTGGTAAACGAAGCGCACACGATCCGTTTCAACGGCCTCAACGCTCTCCAGTGCCCCGCCGGTTTCCTGCTCGAAATCCCACGAGAACACGACGTCCTCCGCAGTCAGTGGTTGCCCATCATGCCACTTCAGACCCGCCTGTAGAATGATGTCCCAGGTGCACCCATCCTCGGACTTCTCAATGTGCTTGACCAGCACCGGGTTGCATCGGGCCACCAATTGTCCCCCTTCAACTGCTTCGACCCGGAACAGCCAATCGAAGAGCAACACGTGGATGTCCAAATCCTTTCCTCTCGGCGTTCGCGGCACGAGACTGGAGACCCGGGGTTTCAGCCCCCAGCGAAGCACCGCTTCCCGGTCAGGCGCGATATGAGCCGCCTCCGGGGAGATGGAGATCGGCACTGCGGGTTCGACCAAGGGATCCTCGTTAACGTTGTACACCTGGACTTGCCAGTCCGCATTACCAGCAGAGCCCGACGTTGCGCCGCCGGACTCGGTGGCCCGGGCCAAAGCAAAGTGCTCGTCGGCCTCGGTGCGCCGGTCGGCGAGAAGTAACAGGTTGGCGGCCAGAAGCAGCGCCGGGCGCAGGCCTGCCCGGCGACCGTTCTCCCGCGTCGAGGGTTGTTCCCCAAACCCGGCACCCCCTGCTGCAAGATGGGCTTCGTAGCAGTCTGCCACCGCCTGACTGAGATACGCATCCTTTTCCGCCAGTTCCGCGTTGAGGCCAAGGATCGCGTTGAGTCGTCCGCGGAGGAAGTGGGCCTGGGCGAATTGCGGGCGTAGTTGAATCGCCCGGTCGAGCGCTTCCCGAGCGGCGCCAAGACCCGCTCGTTGCTGGATTCGCAGTTCGGCCTCCAGGACTAGCCCAGCGGCTTCCTGCTGCAACGCGCGTTGCGCTTGTCGCTGCCGCCGACTATGCACCGTGGTCCCCACCGCGCCCACCAAGAGAATCAACATGACCGTGCCCACGAGAACATGCCGCTTGTAGTGGGCGAGGGTTTTCTTCAGGATGTAGATACGACTCTCGCGCTTGGCCTCGATCGGCTCTCCGGCAAGGTAGCGGCTGACATCCTCGGCCAGAGCGCCGGCGGATTGATAGCGGCGTTCTCTCTCCTTGGCCAGCGTCTTCAGGATGATCGTCTCGACCTCGTCATTGATTTCGTGCCGAATGGTGGAGGGCCTGGCCGGCTCAACCTCGGCGATGTTCTTGAGCACCTCGGCCATCTGCCCGGTCACCGAGTACGGATATTTGCCGGTCAGCATCTTGTAGAGGATCACCCCCAGCGAGTAGAGGTCCGTGCGGATGTCGATGAGGTTCGGATCGCCCTGGGTCTGCGCCGGCGAGGCATAGGCCAACGTGCCCATGAACTCTCCGGTCACGGTAACCGGTACGCCGTCCCCGATGAGTCCCGGTCCCGCCGCCTTGGCCAGACCGA
>JAUWNF010000016.1 GCA_030612785.1 Phycisphaerales bacterium | reverse complement strand
ACGGTTTCCCGTCGCTTGCGCTCCGGGCTCGGATCAGATATGCGGCAACCCGCGAGAGACGAGTACCGTGGACTAGGGTCAATGGAAGTGTGGGGCCAAAAAATCACCCGCCCCCCGGAATATGGCCACACCGTCGGCCTGCGAGAGGCAGGCCGCTACAAGAACCGGGTTGCCAGACAGAGCCTAACTCGCCAGCATTTCGCCAAGACGACCGATGTGCGTCTTGATTCGTTCCTCGTGGGCTTGGGCCAACTTGACGTCGTCGGCCAGATGCGCGCGGCCCTCCGCCGTATCGAGCAGGGTTCCCACCGAGTCCAGGTTGCAGGACCGGACGAGTACGCGGATGACGCCCTCACATTCCGCGATGATCTGCCCGATCAAGTGCCGCGCGGTGTCAGCCACCCGATCCCGGTGGTGAGACAAGAACTCCACGGCTGATTCCCTGGCGTGGGTCACGGCACCGGCCATTTTTCGATGGCAGTTGGCGCCGTGCCCGGAGCAGGCCGCACACACGTGCTCGTGCCTCAATCGCTCCCGCCAGGCCGGGTACACATCGGGCCCGGAGGTAATACCAAACCGACGGTCAAGCTGATTCCGCAGGACGACGTCGGCGTGGCGGACCGCGAGTCGCAGGAGCTCATCATCCGGCGGAACGTGCGGCCTGATCTCCTCGACAACGTACGCCTGCACCGGGGGCGTGGTCAGCGAAATGAGTTCCCCACCCGAGGCAGGTGTGGTTCCGCGAAGACCGAGCCCCTCGTCACCGACCGCGGTGATAATGCCCCACAGCTCCGCGGACTCCCCCGGCCAACCCCGGCATGCCAGCACCGGTTGGTCGTTTTCCAGGGCTCGCTCGATCAGGGGTCGGTAGCTTGCGTCGAAGTGTTGGGCGAACTCGGGCGCGTCCTCCAATCCGGCAGCGGCTTCGGGTGGGTGCAGTGCGCGCAGCTTGATCCCGAAGCGCGGGGCGGTCCGCTCCAGCAGAGCATCGCGCCCCTCGGCCATCCACGTGGCCAGGCAGCGCTCGGGGTTCCGCACGGAGGTCATAAAAGCAAGACCCAGTCCGGCGTTCAGGTCCGCATAACCTGCCTGGCACCCGGCCCAACGCAACAGCGCCTGTAGCGCGAGCGCGAGGGTTTCCGTGTGATCCTCCTGAGCCTGGACACGAATCGACGAGAGCGACATGTCCGGTAATGTAGCAGCGCCTGCTGGGGTGTCGCAAGCGCGAGGTCGGCGGTGGGGGGAACACTGGCTGGGGAACGCGTGCCAGGCCGGTATAGGTGAGGACTTAGCGAAAGCGCGCGGGCGTGGCGGTCGATATCAGTCGGGTCGGGGTGGGGTGCCAGGGTTCACTATGAGGATGCACAGCGACGTGGCGAATCAAGATAAGAAACCGGACGACCCAATCCCTTCCGATCTCGTGAACCAGGACAAGTCGTTTACCGACCTGGTGCAGGAGTTCGTGGACGGACTGGACAGGCGCATGGCTGATATGGGTGCGGCCTTGAGCGTCGGAGATTTCCAAGCGCTCACGCACTTGGCCCATCAACTCAAAGGCAGCGGAGGAGGGTACGGTTATCCCGTGCTCACCGAGTTGTCCAGACAGATCGAGCAGCACGCTCTCACCGAAGCACTGCCGCCCTGCCAGCAGACGCTGGACGAACTCAAGATCATGATCTCGCGCGTAGTGGTGAAGCTGGATTAACCCCAGCCGCCAGAGTGCCCGCAGCCGGGCCGCTTGTGGGTCAGCGTCTCGGCGCGATCTCCAGTTCCAGCGCTTTGACTTCTATTTCGGCCAATGGCGACCGATCTTCGTCACCGGAGACCTCCACGCGACCAGCCAACACAAGATGGTAGACCACCCCCGGCTCGAAGGTCACATCAAACGCAGGTGATTGGGTGCCGGTCCAGGTGGTGGGGCCTTTGGCGGGCTCCAGTTCGGCGAGCATCATTCGCTTCAACATCCGCCGGTTGGAATCCATGATGTAGGCCTTGAGGGCGAACTTATCGGGTGTCGCCGTCCCAGCGGCTGCCTGCGAATCCATCCGGTAACGGTAGGTGACGTTGAATGTCACCGTGGCCTCGAAGGGTTTGTCACCGGCGCAGGTCAGCACGTGGCCTAGCTGCAACTCGGCCCAGGCACTGCCGCCCGCTTGGGCACTGGCGCTGCAACGGCCCTTGCCGGAGGCGTCGGCCGAGGATTCCGCCACGGCGCCGCCCTGGGAAAAGCGTTGCGCGTCGGCGACGTTGAAGGGCACGTCGGCGGGCAGGCGCAGCGTTTTGCCTGCGCCGAAGGCCTCATCGATTGGGGTATGCCGCTCCTGCGGCACGGTGATCGACTCGCCGAAATCCGCGGCACCGCTACAACCAACCGCCGCTAGCAGCCCCACCACGGCACACCCCAGCCAACCTCGGACGACAACATGCATCTTCGACATGATCCACCTTCCTCGCCGACGGGCACCACGGCGTACAGATCGAATTCCGATGCAAGTACCATACGCCAGCCGCCCGCTCTCGTCCACCGGTTCCGGCCCCAGGCGGGTGTAACCATCTTTTGTGGCACCAGGCGTCCGCTGATCCGAGCCTGGAGCGCGGGTGGAACTCGCCTTTCCCGCCGGCGCAGGTTATGATTCGTGCCGATGAGCGAGACTTCAGAGACTGCCGATGCCGAGCTGCGGGAACCCGATCAGGCTGCGGAAGTTCCCGACGCCGCGCCGCCGCAGGATCGGACCGAGCCGGAGATCACCGTGGAGTCGGTGGTCGAGGCGCTGCTGTTTGCGACCGATTCGCCGTTGGCGGCGGCCAGGATCGCTCAACTGGTCGGCGTGGGCGACGCACGCGACGTCAAGAAGCACATCGAGGCCCTCAACGAGCGCTACGAAGCTGAGGGCAACGCCTTTCGCATCGAGGAGATTGCCAAGGGGTTCCAGATGCTAACCCTCCCGGCCTACAACGGCTGGGTGAGCAAGCTGCTCAAGGTTCGCGACGAGTCGAAGCTGTCGCCGGCGGCGATGGAGACGCTGGCCATCGTGGCTTACAAGCAGCCGGTGCTCCGCGCCGACGTCGAGGCGATCCGCGGGGTGGCTTGCGGGGAGATGCTCAACAAGCTCCGCGAGATGAACCTGATCAAGATCGTCGGGCGCGCCGAGGAACCCGGCCGACCGATGCTCTATGGCACGGCCCGGCACTTTCTCAAGGTCTTCGGCCTGGGCGAGTTGACCGACCTGCCCGCCGTCGAGTCCCTGCCGGCGCCGCCGCCGTCACCGGACTCGGAAACCAGCGTTCCTCCGGAATGACGCTCCCTTTCGCCTCTTTCGCAAGGCGGACCGCTGGCACCGACAGCGCGCCGTATGCAGACGGCGCTGGCCTTTGAGGTGGATTAGGGTAGACTCCCAGCACTGAGCCACTGCGGGGAGCGGTCAATCCCGCGGGCGGCACAAACCTGTCATCTGAAAGGATCACGCTATGAACACGAAAGAGTCAATTCATGCTTACCATCGTTCGAGAGTCGATGCTCAGATCGGCGGCGCCATCGCCTTCATTCTGTTACTGTTGGTGTTGGCGTTTCTCGTAGGGGACAAGTTCCAACCGTTCCAGCAGGGGGTAGACGCGTGGTCGTCCACGTTGTTGGTGTGGCAGTCCGATAGCAACGCATGGATACCCGCGCGCACGGCGCGGCTATCCGAATGGGGATCGAGTATGGAAAGGCCGCTGATCTGGAAGGAGATCCACCCCCGAAGCTACTCCGTGGTCGTGTTCATCGGGAGCCTGGTGGCGGCGTTCTTTCTCTATACGTGCGCCCATCGGCAAGCCACTCTGATGCTCTCGGTTTACGGAGAGAACGAGGAGAACCACCCGTACGATCGTCCGTGGAAGGAAATCCGCGTGACGTTCTGGGCGTTGTTCATCGTGCTGCTCGGCGTGCTGTTCCTGTTCATGATGTAGGGCGGGCCTCATCTGCGTTTACGAGTTGGATCACGCGGCGGAGTTGGGATCGAGGGGGGAAGCGATCTGACTGGTTCGGTCTACTTTTGCCCGCCCGCTTTGGACTCGGCCTCGAGGGGCAGGCCTGTGACGGGATCGAACTTATCGGAATTGTGGCTGAGCCGGGCTTTCATCAACCGGCCGACTTTGAACTTCACCGTTCGCTTGGACGGCACCTGGACGCGCTCGAGGGTCTTGGGGTTTTGGGCGACGCGGGCGGCGCGCACCTTGCTCTCGAATACGCCGAAGTCTCGGAATTCCAAGCGGTTACCGTCTCCCAACTCGTCGATGATTTCGTCCAGGAATTCCTGGACCACGCGCTTTACCAGCACGCGGCGGAGATTAGCCTTTTCTGCGATCCGATCGATGAGTTCCTTTTTCGTGACCGTTGACATCGGTTACCCACCGTCAAGCCCTAGGACAACCAACCCTCATCACGCCATCGCCAACTCGTTCGCTTCGCAGTCGCCGCCTGTTGGGCAAACTGACCCGCGAGTCTCCGAAGCGCTCGGTGACCGGTTGGCGAACCTACCCGGAAGGGCGCAAGTCATCCTACTACAAGAAGTTCGCGGCATCAAGGGGGTTTTTCGCAGGAAGGCGATTGGGCCCCTCCGGCGGGCGACTATCGCACCGCGGAGCCTTCTCGAAGGGTGTCAAACCGGCGGTAGGTATAGCCGAGCCGCCCCCGACCGTGCGGCCCGGCCCCCTGAATGTCGATAAATCGTTCGCGATAGTAGATTGATTCGCCTAATTGGTGGAGCGAGGGGGTTGACGGCCAATCGCTCCGGACGGCCATCTGGCCGGCCGTGGGCGTGCCTCCGTACCGGTCGAAGAGGAGAGCAGGGGTCGATCGCGGCTGGCAAGGTGCAAATGCGGGGCGCTTGCCGGCACAACCAGCCGTTAAGGCTAGCCCAGTCACCACCAATAGGCCGATCGTCAGAACACGCACTTCCCCCACCTTCCCAGGATTGGACGGGTTCCCTCGGTTTACGGACACGATCCGTGCCCGAAGCGTCTCGGCAGCGTGGCGCAACTTGCCAGTGGTTTCCTCCGGACCCAACGGCGTGGGAACCGCCTTATTCTGGGACGTCGCCGATCGCGGGCACCGACCGGCGCGTTCGGGTTGTGCGGGCCGGTCGCGAGAGGTCAACACGAGATACGCCGGCGCAGGGGCATAACACAACATCGCAGGCTGAGTCCAGGTAGCACCGCTTGCGCGTGCGGGCGTCGATTTGCGGGGGGGGGCTACTGAGAAGTAGTATCCCGTTGGGGTTCAGTTCGATTCGAGAAACGGAGGTTACGGGTGAAGACGAGCATCAGGAAGGCGGTCGGTTGGCGTGGCAAGGTGGTAATCGTCCCGGCTTTTGCGGGCTCGAAGGCGCCTACTCCGCTGCCGCCGGGTGGGGCCGTGCCGGAGGAATTGGGTCAGGCTTCCGTCGTCGGCGCCGCCAACAAGAGGCCGCTGAAGGTGGTGATGTCGGCGGGCAAGGAAAGCGAGTTCGACGCGGAGCGGATGCGGCGGGTTGGGGGTGCCGTCGCCCGGTGGATGCGGGCGTGGAAAGTGGATCGGGTCGGAGTGGACGTCCGCGGAGAAAAGGCGTTCGACAGCGTCGAGACGATCGGGGCGCTGTGCGAAGGTTTGCACCTGGGAAGCTTCATCTTCGACCGCCATCGCAAGGAGAACCGGCGGCGCTCCGGGCAGAGCGCGGAGGTCCTGGTCAGCCGGCTGAGTACCGCGGCGGCCAGAGCGGTTCGCCGCGCCGGCGTCGTTACATCGGCGACCTGCCTGAGCCGGGAGTGGGCCCACGAGCCGCCCAACGTGATCAATCCGGTGACGCTGGCCGGCCGGGTTAGAGCGCTCGCGCGTAAGACGAAGCTGAAATGCACCGTGCTGGATGACAAGCGCCTCGCCGCGCTGAAGATGGGCGGGCTGCTCGCGGTGGGGAAAGGCAGTGCCACGCCTTCGCGCCTGATCGTATTGGAGCACCGCGGTCGCACCCAGGGCAAACCGGTCGTCGTGGTGGGCAAGGCCATCACCTTCGACACCGGCGGCTACTCACTCAAACCGCAGGCGAGCATCACGGGCATGAAGTACGACAAGTGCGGGGGTATGCAGGTGGTCGGCGTGATGCAGGCCGTCGCCGCCATGAAGTACAAGCGCCCCGTGGTGGGAATCATCGCCGCGGCGGAGAACATGATCTCGGGGCGCTCCTATCGACCGGACGACATCATCACCACCATGTCCGGCAAGACGGTGCAGATCGTCAGTGCCGACGCCGAAGGGCGCATGGTACTCTGCGACGCGCTGACCTATGCGCAGAAGCGGTATAAGCCGCGCTGCATCATCGACCTGGCGACGTTGACCGGCGGCGTGGTGGTGGCTTTGGGTCGGCAGGCGGCGGGCATCTTCTCCAATAACGACAAGCTCCGGGACGGGCTGATCGAGTCGGGCCGGCGCACCCACGAGCGGCTTTGGCCGCTGCCGATGTGGGACGATTACTTCTCCGCCATCAAGGGCGACGACAGCGATTTGAAGAACTCCGGCGGGCGCGACGCCCACGCCATTATTGGGGCGGTTTTCCTCAAGCAGTTCGTGGACGAGAAAATCCCCTGGGCGCACCTGGACATCGCCGGCGTGGGCGACCTCGAGAAAGACGACCCTTATTGTCCGAAAGGCGCCACCGGTTTCGGCGTGCGCCTGCTGGTGGATTGGCTCGAGCGGCTATAGCAACGCGCGATTACCGTGAATCGAGTCTCCGGGGCGTGGAGCGAAACGGCCAGCGCGACGATTGGGGCGTAGAAGCTGTCAGCTTTCAGCCGTCAGCTATCAGCAGGATCGTCGGCGCGGAGGTTTGGGTCAAGGTCTCCGCCCCCGGCGACCCGCCGCCGAGCGATCCGGGCGAATTGACGTTCCTGCTGCTGAGCACCCGCACCCCCGCCGTGGCCGACCGCCCCGCCCCGGACGGTGGCATGCCCGCGCCGCACATGGTACGCTCGCTCAGCTCGCGCGGCGACGCCGGGCCGTGGAGCGAAACGGCCAGCGCGACGATCGGAGCCTAGCGAGATGGTGGGCTGTGCCCACCCTACGGAACTGGTTTAAGGACTCTGCACATGGCCAAGAAAGGCACAAAAAAGCGGTCCAACGCGGCCAGTTCCTCTAACGCACCGTATGAGCATTTTCCCATCGAGAAGCTCCTTCTTGACCGGAGGAATCCTCGACTTGTCGAATTCACAGTATCCGCGAATCCTACGCAAGACGACCTGCTACAGGCTCTATACCAGCAAATGGCCGCCGAAGAGCTTGCGATGTCTATCGCATACAACGGTTACTTTGAGCACGAACCGCTGATTATTGAGGCTCGCTCTGACGGTAGGTACACGGTCATCGAAGGCAATCGTCGCCTCGCCGCTGTAAGGCTACTGCTGTCAGCACAACTCCGCCGGAAGCTCAAGGCGACTGACCTGCCGAACATCGACTTGATCGATCGCGACCGCCGAAAAGAAATCTCGTCCCTACCGGCCATCGTATCCACTCGTAAAGACATGTGGCGATACCTTGGATTCAAGCACGTCAACGGCCCGGCGACCTGGGGTGCGTATGCAAAGGCTCAATACGTCGCCGAGGTTCACAATGACTACGGTGTGGCGCTAGAAGACATCGCCCAACAAATCGGGGATTATAGCAACACGGTGGAGAGGCAGTACCGCGGCCTTATGGTAATCGAACAGGCCGAGAAAGACGGACTGTTTAGTCGAAAGAACACTTTCAGGAACAAGTTCTACTTTAACTACATTTACACAGCCTTGGACAACGCAAACTTTCGGAGCTTCCTCGGCATAGAGAGTAAGTCTCGTTCGCTACGGAAGCCTGTCCCGGCAGCCAAACGAGCGAACCTAAAGGACCTCTGCTTATGGCTCTATGGAGACGAGCAGAAGCAGGTAGAACCGCTCATTCGCTCGCAAAACCCGGACCTACGAGTCCTCGGTGATACGATAAGTCAGGCAAACGGCGTCAAGGCTCTTCGCAATGGAGCACCTCTGGACGTAGCACATGATGTAAGCCTGGGCGACCTACATCTTTTTCGCTCCGCACTTCGAGAGGGCAAACAGGCTCTTCAACGTGCCCACGCTACGCTAAGCACCGGATACGAGGCGGGGGACCGCGACCTCATGGACCAGGCACGCGACATCGAGAGATTAGCAAACGACCTGGTGGATGAGATGGAGGTTAAGCAACGCAGGACAAAGAGGCCCAAGAGGCCCAAGCGTACGAAGCGTTCGTCAACTGGAAAGTAGGATATGTCCGAGCTCCTTGCTGTCGCAACAGGCGAAGACCAGGTGACCGACCACGCTGATTGGGTCGAACTGCATTCGTTCTTCAAGGATGATGGCTCAATATCACGGGAGGACTTGGCCCGTGCTATAAACCGCGTCGGCCACGTGACGGACGACCGAGCTAGAGAATTGGCTGACAGCGCGTTTAATGAGTTGGCAGACCGGGCGGCAACTCTGTCCCATTTATCGGTGCGATTCCTTAAGTACCCATTCGAGCTTACAAAGAAGAATGAAGTTCTTCAGTATACGCCGCGCCACTCCGATCGAATGAAGCACGGATTGGCATACATGTTTTTGCTGGCAGTGACGCGGCATAGTATGGACGCCAAGAAACGCAAGCACGCGGGCATTGACCCGACGGCACTTTTTGAGAGTTTTTGCTCGGAAGTGCTTCTTCAGTTTTGGGGAGGACCGCATGCACGCTGTGGAGCCATCGTTGTCGGCACTTCGAGCCGCAAGAACGGCAAGGCCAACTTTCCATCTGTAATCGATTCTCTATGCAAGTCATTAAAGGACGGGGGAGGCTGGAAAACGAATGCCCGCTCGCCGAAGGGCGGTGACGGAGGTCTTGACCTAGCGGTGTGGCGTCGCTTCGCAGACGAGCGACCTGGCGGCCTCATAGGCTTCGCTCAGTGCAAGACAGGGGTGCATTGGCGACGCGACCTCGGCAAACTCAGGCCGCGTGCGTTTTGCGGGTCGTATATGGAATCTCCGTTATTGCTCGACCCTCAGCCGGTATACATGGTGCCCTGCCGCGTTAATCGAGACCGCTGGGATGACGACACGAGAAACGCCTCCGCGATTCTGTTCGACCGGTGCCGCCTAGTGGAGTACGGTGAACTCATTAGCACGAAAACCCTCTCGCATTCGGCAAAATGGCTGGAAAAAGCCCTGAAAGACCATGGTGTCGGAGTATGAGACATAGGTTTCATTCGCTTTGTCCTTACTTCGCAATGTTCCCGGAGTCATTCGCGGAGAGATGGATTGACGAACTGTCGAAGCCAGGTGATATCGTATTAGACCCATTCTGTGGTCGCGGGACCACTCCGTTCTGTGCCCTCCAATTGGGACGTAGGGCAATTGCTTCTGACGTAAATGACGTTGCTACATGCGTGACACGAGCGAAAACCTCTCCACCCGTACTGCCAACGCTTCGCCGTCGTATCACGCAACTGCAAAACAGATTTGACGGACGGCAGTGGGCTCACCTCGCGGCATCCCAGCCCGAGTTTTTTGAGCACGCGTTTTCTTCAAGAACACTCCAACAAATTCTCTACCTTCGGCACAACCTGGATTGGCAATCCAGCCATGTAGACGCGATGGTCGCATCTCTTGTGCTCGGTTCCCTTCACGGCGAGTCAGACACCTCCAAGTCGTATTTCAGCAACCAGATGCCGCGAACAATAAGCACCAAACCCGCCTATTCGGTTCGTTTCTGGCGAGAACGTCGCCTCAGGCCACCCAAGCGAGATGTATTTGAGATACTTGCCCAACGGTCGGCTTACCGTTACGAGACGCCGCCGCCGCACGGCAAGGCAACCGTTCTCCAAACGGACATGCGTCAGCTTCCTTCGAGGCTTCGCCGCCTTAGGACACCCATAAGATGCGTCGTCACATCTCCTCCGTACTTTGATACTACTAATTTTGAGGAGGACCAGTGGCTTCGGCTGTGGTTTCTTGGCGGGCCGCCAAAGCCCGCCATAGGCCGGCAATCGCGAGATGACCGGCATGGTCATAGGGGACGGTATTGGCAGTTCATATCTGATATGTGGCGGTCGCTAGGTGCATTGGTTGCACCAGGAGGGCGGGTAATCATAAGACTCGGAAGCCCCAGAATAGGACCGGAAGCACTGGCACGTGGACTCGCTGGGTCCGCAACGTGTGCCGGAAGACGTATTGAACTTGAACTCACTGAAGTGAGTCGTATACGCCGCCGGCAAACAGATGCGTTTCGACCGGGAACTAGTGGGTGCCTCGTTGAGGTTGATTGTCTGTTCCGCTTTAGAGACTGAGACCCATGTGGTTGGGGGAGCTGAAACCAGAGAAGGTAGCCGGGTATGGTCCGCTGTGCGGACCATCCTGGGCCGACACGATGAACCGGACGGTCCTCACAGCGGACCCTACCGTGGGTGCGGCACAACCCGCAGAACCATTTGGCTGGGCGGTGAAGGGCTACAAGGACTACAGCGTGGCCTTCGCCCGGAGCCTGATCCTGAAGACGCCACCACCCTTGCGTGCGACGCGGAAGTGGCGAAAGCGCAATCCATGGAACAAAACGGTCGAGCGCAAGACCGCAGTTTGAGGCTGGGCGACACAGGATTCCAGGGCGGCCTCGTTCCAGACGCCATCTTTGCCGCCGAAAAGTGCGATAGCTCGTGCGTGAAGTTCGAGGATTTCGTCCTTAGATAGGTAACTTGGCGCCGCCCCCTGTCATGCAAAGGGGCTTCTGCGATGGCCGACTACATCCCCGGCGCGGAAAAAGGGAACAGGCACCGAGCCGCGTCGTTGTTGAGTAGCGTTCGATGAGTTCGGCTCGGGCCAGTCCCTTTCGAGTTCAACGCTTGGCCTTAGCGGCTTCGTCACCTACGCCGGTGCCAACCTGGCCAACTTCTTCACGAGCCGCGGATGGACACGGATCAACGCGGATGCTCGCCGAATCCACTCCGCGTTCATCCGTGTGCATCTGCGGCCAGTTCTCGCGGAAGGTGGAAGCCATGACCCTTGCCACAGCGCAAAGCCGGTATGATGCCGAGGCCGAACAGAAGCAGGATTCCTACTCCCGTTGGTGTAACAGCTCCTAAGGACACCGTGCTTGGCAGCCTCAGCAGATCGCTCCCTTACCAGGCTGTCGGAATAATCAGCCCGGTTCTTTCTCGACAACGCCGGCCGGGGAGCGTAAAAGGTGTGCTCAGGGGCCGACCCGGGTTGGGGAATGGATTCCTGCTATGAGCGGTTTTCGCACGCCGGGTTGTGTTGCAAGAATCCCGAGAAGGGCCGGGTGATCAAAAACGGGAAGTCCAACCGAGCCTACGATCAACCAAGCTCGCCGGCCTCCCGGGTTATTCCGACAGCCTGGTAAGGGAGCGAAAAGGTCGGCGGGGACGCCGGCCGCTACCTCAAGCCGATGCACTGCCTATGGCCCGACAGCGTTTGATCTCATCCGAGCCCGCCGGCCCGCAGGAGGAAGGGCTCAATGTTGCCCTCCGCCCGCGGCGGCTGAGCGACATGGTCGGGCAGCGCCCGGTGCTCGAGAAACTCGAGATCGCCATCGCCGCCGCCCGCGAGCGTGGCGAACCCCTGGAGCACGTCTTGCTCGATGGGCCGCCGGGACTGGGCAAGACCACCCTGGCCCACGTCATCGCCAACGAGATGGGCGGGCATCGGCCGCAGGTCACCTCCGGGCCGGCCATTGCCAGGCAGGGCGAATTGATGGCCCTGTTGACTAACTTCGACACCGGCGACCTGCTGTTCATCGACGAGATTCACCGCCTGCCGAAAATCGTTGAGGAGTTCCTCTACCCGGCCATGGAGGATTTCCGGGTCGATTTCACCATCGAGGGCGGGCTGAGCGGGCGGGTGATGAACTTCGCGCTCAAGCGCTTCACACTGCTCGGCGCGACCACGCGGGCGGGTTTGCTGTCGGGGGCGATGCGCGACCGTTTCGGCCATCGCCTGCACCTGGATTTCTACAGTACCGATGAGTTGGTGACCATCCTGCACCGCTCGGCCGGGCTGCTGAAGTTGAAGTATGATGAGGACGCCCTGGTCACCGTTGCTGCGCGCAGTCGGGGGACGCCGCGGGTGGCCAATCGATTGCTCATGCGCGTCCGCGCCTACGCCCAGGTCCGCGCCGACGGCGCCCTAACCCCAACGGTGGTCGACGACGCCCTGGACATCCAGCAGGTTGACGCCCTGGGACTCGACGAACTGGACCGCGCGTTCCTGACCGCGCTCATCAAGGTCTACAACGGCGGGCCCGCCGGTATCGAAGCGCTCGCCGCCACTATGGGACAGGAGCGTGACACCCTGGAGGACGTGGTGGAGCCGTACCTCCTACAGATCGGCTTCGTGATCCGCACGCGCCAGGGCCGCCAGGCCACCAAAGCGGCCTACGAACACCTTGGTGTCCCTTTCGTGTCAAGGGATGACACCCCCACCGCCGACCAACCGTCGTTGTTCTGAAGTGCCCAACCCCGCGCCATGGACCCGAGCCCCAGGCGAAACGTGGGCCTAAGCTACCGAGGAGATCAGTTCAGGGTCTGCGGCTGACGCAGGCCTCACCGCCCGCTGGTCAACACCAGGGGTTTGCATGATGATTGGCGACAGGCGCTCGACGACGGTTTCCCAAGAGTCGCCCGCCAGACGCCGGGCGCGCTGTTGCCGGGCGCGCGCAGCCGAACCGTTGGAGCTCTCGCGCAGCGCCAAATCGCAGCCGCGGGCAAACGCACGTGCACCATCGGCGATGACGATGTCCGGCTCGTAGCGCCGGGCTTCGGGCAAGGGCGTGGAGACCACCGGCAGACCGGCTGCCAGGTACTCGTGCATCTTTATGGGGTTGACCGAGCGCGTCATCGCGTTCCCCTTGAAGGGGAGTATGGCGGCATCAAACGCCCTGCAGTAGCCCGGAAGCGCCGCGTACGGGCGGCGTCCCAGCAAACGCACGTTGGGCAAGGCGCGCAGATCACCCACGTTGGTCAGCACCTCGCCGAGGAGCACGAAGGTGTAGTCCGGGCGGCTCCGGGCCACCGCGGAGATGAGTTGGCAATCTACCCAGTGGTGCAGTACGCCGAAGAAGCCGATGACCGGATGGGCCACGTCGACCAGGTCGGCGGGAACCGGCAAGTCCTCTTCCAGGGCGCGGGCGAAGTGTCTCGTGTCTACACCGTGACGCACCAGATGCGTATTCGGGTGTCGGCGGGCCTTGGACTCGAACAGCGCTCCCGAGGTGGTGATCAACACATCGGCAACGTTGATCTGGGCGCATTCTTCCCGGGCTATGTAGTTCGGGTCGCATCCCTCGAACCGGGCGTGCTCATCGACGCAGTAGTACACGAAGTGCTCTTCGTCGAACTTGCCAGCCAAAAAGGCCGTGTCCGGTGCGAACGTCCACACTTGCACCGGGCCATCGTCCGCGCCGTCGAGTTGGGCCATCGCTCGTTGAATGGCGCGGACGACCAAGTGCTCATTGATCCGCTTGAGATAACGCTGCCCGGGTGCGGGAACGACCAGCGGCGTGACCTGCACCATGCTTGATGATACCCGCTGCACGCCCTTGGCAACCCGCTTCAAGGTCGAGAGCGTATCAAGTATGTCGGTCTTGGTCGGCGTCGGTCTTCGCGTGCCGCGATAATTCACCCACACCACGCGGTTGCGCCGCGCAAGGACCTTCATGATTTGATGCTTGCTGGTGGGGTCGTATTCCCAGTTGCAGGCCAGACAGATGATCGTGCGGTTGGTGATCATGAATGCTCTGGATAGTCGCCTACTACTTGAGGCAGTCCTTTGCGGAGTCGTAGTAATGGTAGTAGTTGTACCGATACCCGTAGCCGGCGCCCCGTTCGTCACGCCCGACCAGCACGCATCCCAGCATGGGAATGTTGTTGACCTGCAGGAGGCGCGCCGCGCGCTTGGCGAGTGGTTCGGGTGTCTGATGCAGCCGAATAACCATAATCACCCCCGAACACAGTTGTCCGATGATGCCCACGTCGGCCACCGTGGTCGCCGGCGGCGTATCCACGATCGTGAAGTGGTACTGTGACTCGAACCAACGAAACACCGAACGGGTCGTCACCTCACTGAGCAGTTCGGTGGCGCTGCGGCCGTTCAACTTCCCCGCCGCAACGAAGTGCAGATTCGGAACAGGTGTCTTCTGGACCACCTCGGGATAAGTGGCGTCGCCGGCGAGCAACTCGGCCAACCCCGGCGACGACGGCAGATTTAAAACCTCCGCCAGCGAGCTTCGACGAAAGTCCCCGTCCACCACCAGCGTGTTGAAGTGGCGGATCTCCGCGAGCGTGAATGCCAGGTTGACCGCGGTCATGGTCTTGCCATCTTTGGGAGCGCTGCTGGTAATGGCCAGCACGCGGTGCTCGTGGTGTTGATTCTGGCTCAGCAGGCGCGTGCGCAGGGCCCGGTATTGCTCGCTGACCGCCGAGGAGCGCTCATAGTACGCCACCAGCGACTCGCTCATGCCTTGCGTAAGCTCAACTGGCTCGGTGGGTTCCTGCACCTGCTTCATGCCCACCGCGCCGCCGGCGACTTCAGCAGACCTGTAGCGCTCCCGCACCGGCGGCGTCATCCTCACAACGCTGCCTCTGGTGGAGTCGCCGGCGTAGGCCACTCGCTCTTGCTCGGCTTTCTTCAGGGCCTCGGCTATACGTCCCATCCGCCGCTACTCGCCAAACGAAGATAATCAACCACAACGTCCGCCACTCGACCGACGGACACCGCCGCAACCAAGGGTTGCCCCCAGCCGTCAGTCGCCCATGTCCTCATACGCATCTCCTGCGTCGATGACCGAAGCCGGGTACAGGTACGACTGGATAATGGGGTTGAACGGGAACAGCATCTCTTGCAACCGCAGCCCCACCCAGCCGATAGCCGTCGGAGGAACGAAGACGATGTCGTTGGGCTCCAACAACACGTTCATGGTCAGATCGCCCTCCCGGATCATCTTGTCCACGTCGACCGTGATCGTCTTACGCTGATCTTTGTCCGGATGCGCGCGAATGATTTTGACGCGGCTGCGGTCGGCCAGGAAGTTCACCCCCGCCCCCGCCAGAGCATCCAACAGCGTGTCTCTTCCGGTGTACGGTCTGGCGCTACCGCCGCGGTCCGTGCCACCCCCGCCCCCCCCACCGACGCCGCCTGTGTCACCACCCACCATCCCGAACATGTAGTACTTCTTGCTGTTGTAACCGGCAACGGCCACCTGGACTTTGGGGTCCTTGTAGTACGGGCGCAACAGCTCGGTGAGTTTCAGTCCGATCTCCTTGGCCGTCATCCCCACGATTTTCACATCCCCCAGCAAGGGGAGGGATATCTTGCCGTCGGGATTGATAGTGCCGCCGTGCCCGTCGATCTCCAGGATACGCGGCGCAATGATGCGAATCCCGTCGGGAATATCCACCCGGTACTCGATGGCGGACACGTGAACCTTGTTGGCGTCGAGGAAATAGCGGAGATCCTCGTTCTTGGCAGCGCATCCTCCGCTCAGGAGGATCAACAGGCCGACCCCGCTTGCTGTCAAGACCTTAACCATGTCACCCATCCGCTCCGACTTGCGTATCGCCATCTAGGCGGTAGCAGGTGTTCTCGCGCCCCCACGGTCGGTCCGATACCGTCACGCCCCTCCGACTCCCGTTGGAGCATCACCCTCCGGACGCCGCCCCAGACGCATGGACACCCGGACACCGTGATTTATCGGGTGCCCGGAAACCGTCCTGAACATACTTGCGCACATTTGGGTCCGGCGATTGGTTCTCGGACGTTGCGGACCCGCCTCACCGGAGAGCTCGACGGCGAAGCGGGCCTCAGTTAGCAGACCTAAACCCCGGCCCTCGCGGGACCGATATCCCATGCACGTCTAGGGTACGGTCTTGCCCGGTCGGCGGTGGCGGGGGCGCGATGTACGCTGAATCATTCGGCCTGTCTGAATTACCCTTCAACAACACACCCGATCCGCGCTTCTTCTATCCTACGCCGGATCACGAAGAGGCCTTCGCTTCCATGGTTTACGCGGTCAGCGAAGGCAAGGGATTCATGCTGCTGACCGGTGAAGCCGGGTTGGGTAAGAGTTTGCTGACCAAGATGGTTGTGCAGCACTTCCAGAATCACCTCTGTGCCGCCGTACTCAAGCACACGGTCACCACGGGCGCCGAGTTCCTGGCCTCGGTCTGCGACGGTTTCGGCTTGCCCATCCCCAGCGACGCGGGCAC
>JAUWNF010000657.1 GCA_030612785.1 Phycisphaerales bacterium | reverse complement strand
CATCAGGTGTGTAAGGTTCGATTGAGAAAGTGGGGATAAACATCGGCCCGCCGAGGTCACCCCGAAGTGAAGTACGCACGCCTGGGGCGCCGGGGGTCCCGGCGTAGATCCAGGGCGCGGGAACGTCGTTGTTCTGCGTGTTAAGCGGTCCGCCGAGTGGCTCGAGCAGTTGGTCGTGGATCGTCAGGCTTTCACCGTAGGCCGACGGGGCGAGCTCCGCGAGCGTCAAATCCACCGCGTCCAGCAGATTGCCGGCGGCGTCGAAGATTAGCAGTCTCGAACCGTCCGTTACCGAGCACTCGGCATCGGGGGCGGAGAACAGCGCTTCCCAGTTCGCAAACGGAACACGGATGATCTCCGACTCGAACAGCCCCCATTCGCAGCGGAAGAGGTACAGGCTGTGTCCCAGGGCGCGGGGATCGGGAGCGATGACCCGCCCCACGCCGGGCGCAATTGAGTGCCCCAGCAGATTGTCCGCCGTCTCGGACGACAACGGGGGGTACGTGTCAAGACACCCGAGGTCAACCGTCCCGGCGGTGTTGTTGTAGATCTCAACGTACTCGTACACCCGCCGGTCACCGGAAGGCCACGGCATCACCTCGGAGATCACCACGCCGTCGATCTGCCACTGGACCCCGATTTCCTGGACCGCCGCGGGCGACTGACTTCCACCGCTGTCCCGGGCGCTGAACTCGAAGCTATCCAGCCCGCTGAATCCCGCGTCAGCCGAATAGGTCAACGTTCCGTCGAGGTCGGTAGGCACCGTCGTGATGGTCTCGGACCCGTGCACCAGCGCACCGTGAGTCGGCAGGGTGGTAATGGTGAAAGTGTACGGCGGCGTCCCGCCGTCGGCGCATAATTCGATCGGGCCGGAGTCGGCGTCGCTCCGCTGCATGAGGGTTAGTTGGCCGTAGGCGAAGACGTCCCAGCTTTCCGGATTGGATTCACCTGGGGTGGCCGCCGATTCGGGCGTTTCGGTCCAGTCCCCGCCATCGGGGATGCGCTGGAGTCCGTTGCCGTCGCCGCCGTATTCCTCCACGCCGATGTCCGGGAAGGGCATCCCGGTGGCGGGCCCGTTGCTGCCTACGAAACTACCTTCGTAAGCGAGCAGTTCCAGTTCAATGACCACGCCGTCGTGTACCAGGGCCATTCCATCCGGCGAACCGTTTTCTATCCAGCCCTTGGTCGGTGCGAGTATATCGATGTTCGGCACGGCCCCATTGGTTCCGATCACCAGGTATCCGTCCGCCGGCATCACCCCACCGGGGGCGGTGCTGAGGTCGACGATCAGGTAGGGGCTGCACTTGCTGGGCGTGCCGTCGTACAGGTAGAGTTCCCACCCGCTCAGACTCATGCCGGTCTTGCCGGGTTCGCAGAGTTCAACGAAGTCCCGCGAATCGGTGCCGGACTGGTCGTAATCCATTTCGTTGATGACGATTTGTGCGCGGGCGGTGATGGTTGACAGTGCGAGTGCCACGCACACGGTCACGCCGTGGTACAAATGATCCCCGTGATTGCAACGGCTTTGCCGTCGTGCCTTCACTATACTCCTCCGCGTTGCACGACCGGCTGGAAAGCCGGTCCCACATTCTGTCAGGGTCTAAGTGTAGTCGCGTAGCGTGCCGTTGCCAACGAGTCAAGCGCCGGAGGCCACGGCCTGGTTGGCCGCCGTCCCCAGACTTCACAAGCTCGACCCGAACGCACCAGCGGCGTACAATGTGTGCCGGCAGACCCCACATCCGTCGGGCATAGCCCGACTTACGAGGGATTAAGGAACCATGCTCGAATCATCCGCCAAACGTTCCGCTCGCCTGCGGGAATTGATCGAAGACCACGTCGTGATGTTACCCGGAGCGTTCAACGCGTTGAGCGCACGCTTGATCGAACGCGAGGGCTTCGAGGGGATATACCTTTCCGGCGCCGTGCTCGCCAACTCGGTGGGTGGCGTGCCTGACGTCGGGCTGATGACCTTGACCGAGCTTCGCGATCACGCCGCCCACATCGCCGGCGCGACCACGCTCCCGATCATCGCGGACGCGGACACCGGTTTCGGCGGTCCGGAAAACGCCGCCCGCACCGTCCGCGCGCTGGAGAACGCAGGTGTCAGCGGTATGCACCTCGAAGACCAGGAGTTTCCCAAACGCTGTGGACACC
>JAUWNF010000297.1 GCA_030612785.1 Phycisphaerales bacterium | reverse complement strand
GACTATGTTTGGACATTGCCTGAGCCCTGGAAGGGCGGCATATGGTAGCCAGGGGCGTAAGCCCCTGGAGGTGAGGCAAGCAAAGGGAACGAGCCCCCGACGGGGGCGAAACTTCGTATTGCAGGGCGGAGTGTCGCCCTTCCAGGGCTCTGGGGTTTTGTCGCTCGATTACCAGGGGCTGGCGCCCCTGGCTACCATGTTTTGCCCTTTCAGGGCTTGGACGACGATTCGGTAGTCGTACTACTTGTGAAACGTAGTACTAGTCACCGGTCTTCTGTGGTAGTTTCAGCCGCAGGATTTCGTCGGCTTTTTGGACGAGTCGGCGGCGGGCCTCGATGGCTTCGGGCGACAGTTCCGACTGGCGGATCAGAATCTCGACTTGAACTTCGCCCGGCTCAGCCGGGAGTGCCAGCTTGGCGACGTAAGGGTCTCGACCGACCGTCTTCGGCCGGCCGGTCTCCTCCCGCTGTACCGCGACGGCGCCGGGGTGATAGAAGACCACCGCGTCGCTGTCAATGCGATAGCCGAGCCCGGTGGCCGCGGCGATTTGCTCGAGGGCCTCCGCCGCAGTGACACCTTCAGCCAATAGCGAGAAGTTCTGGCGGGTTGCGATCGGTAGCGAGGCCAACACCCCGGGCTCGTGCCCGATGGGTACATGGGTCTTGCGGGCGAGGCGTTGCAACACTTCCACCAGAGGGCGATGCGTGCAACGCATGGAAACCGGGCACTCCAACTGGCGACGGATCTGATCCGCCGCGGAGAGGATCACGATGGTTTCGCCTTCGGGAAACCAGGTCCACCCCAGCGATTGGCAGGCCAAAGTCAGTACCTGATCCCCGGGTCCGGCGCCGACCCGCGCCGCCGCCGAGCCCAGCGGCGTCCAGGGGTCCTCCACGTCCACGCGGAATTGAATCCGCGTGCGCAGCGCTTCGGGCTTGCGGGCCAGGGCGCTCCAGTCGGCTTCACGTGCAAAGGCAATCTGGTCCAACTCCGCCCAGCTTGCCCGGTGCCCGATGCGCACTAACTCCGGCTTGGGAAGGACGCGCGCACCGTCGCCGGTGACCTCGAAGGTCAGTCCCAGCGGTAGCAGGAACCGGGTCATTCCCTCGCGGAGCGAGATGTTCTCGAAAGTGGCTGATATCCGCGTGTCACGCCCGTAGGGGAGCAGGTCGATCACCTCCGGCGCGATGAACGCGGTGACGCCCGTTTCGGCGGTCAAGGCTTCAAAGGCCTCCACGACCGGCGTGTCCTGGATTGCGAACTGCGTGCTCTGATCGAGCGCCTGCTCGATGAGTTGGGTTTGCTCCGGGGTTGCGACGCCGATCATGGCAGCCACGCCCACCAATGCCGTCAGTAGTTTCATCACACGACTCCAATGCATCTGCGACTTAGAAGTACGGGTTTGGCTCCTGCGTTACCCAAGGGCGTTCGAACGGTTTCGCGCCCGCCGCCGCAATCACGTACGACTTACGGGTGGACGGGGCCGCGCAGAAACCCGGCGGCGGTGTGCGCTCCAGTTGCACCGTCACTACGCGCCCCGCGTGCACCATGTCCGCCACTTCGACCGGCCTGGTGAGCCGGACAAGCACCTGGGGAACCGGAGCGCCCGGCCCCGGCGACTCCCGAGATGTGCTGAAGTAGGCGGTGCAGACCAGTACGATGGCCGCTGCGGCCGCCAAGGGGGCGAACAGCCGATACAATACTCGACGCCGGCGCGCCTCCGCGGCTTCGCGGCGCCGACGAACCTCCCACACAAAACGGTCCCAGTTCAGTTCCGGACCGGTCTCCCTCAACGACCGGACCAGCGCATCGGTCCGATGATAGTCCTCGAGCAGGCGGGTGAACTCCGGATCGTCCTCCAACGCGCTTTCCAGTTCCCTGCGCTGGGCGGCGCTCAGCTCGCCGTCGATATAGCGGCTGATCAGGAATTCGCGGTCGTCGAAGTTAGGTTGCTCTTCGGTCACCGATGCTCCCTTCGGTCAGTCCATGAACCGGGCCAGCATTTCCTTCATGGCCTTGCGCGCCTGGAACACGTTCCACTTCACCAATTCAACGCTACAGTCCATGATCTGGGCCACTTCCTTTTGCGGCATACCTTCGACGCTGAACAGCACCAGCGCCGTCCGTTGCTTTTCCGGCAACTGCTGCAGCGCCCGCTCGATAGCGGCGGACAGGTCCTCGACGTCCGCACGTTCGGACGGGGCGGCGGACGTCAGCCGGGTCGCATCACTGGCCCGGCGAAACCCCTCCGCCACTTCCGCGGCGGCTTCCAGTGACACGGACGACGTTGCCTTGCGCGACCGGCGGTAATTCAGCGACAGGTTGCTGACGATGCGCATCAGCCACGGGCCGAACCTGCGCGGATCCTGTAAGGAACTCAGCCCGCGGTAGGCCCGCACGAAGGCGTCCTGGGCGACGTCTGCCGCGGCGTGGGCATCGCCAACCAGCCGATACGCCGTCGCCACCGCCCGACGCTGGTACCGGCGTACCAATTCGTCGAAGGCGGCAGCCTCGCCGCCGACCGTGCGGGCGACCGCATCAGCATCCTCCAGGCCGGGGTCATCGGCCTGGCGCTCGGCTTCGCATATATCTCCAGACACGCGCCGACGATTCCAGTTAGCCGTCTAGGGACAATCCTTTAGGGGAGAGTGAGCCTAGGGCGACGCCGAGGGGGTGTCAACTGCTTGCGTGGCATGTGTTTCTGCCTATAGTGAGCACGTCCGCACATCTCGCGGTCCGGGCCGCGGGCGCGGAAGGATGTGCAGCGACTCCAACGAGAAGCAGCGGTGCAGGTAATTCGGACCATCGAGCAGGTTCGCCAGGCCCTGCGCCCCGCACGGCAAGCGGGGCGGCGGGTCGGTTTGGTGCCCACGATGGGGGCTTTACACGAGGGGCACTGGTCGCTCGTGGACCGGGCGCGGCAAACGTGCGCGGAGGTCGCCGTCAGCATTTTCGTCAATCCCCTGCAGTTCGGCACCGGCGAGGACATCGATTCGTACCCACAGACCGAGGAGCACGACCTTACCGGCTGTGCGGAGCACGGGTGCGCTTGGGTGTTCGCCCCCTCGCCACAGGAGATGTATCCGGACCAAGTACTGACCAGCGTAACGGTGCGCCGGCTCAGCACGCCGCTCTGCGGTCGGACCCGCACAGGCCACTTTCAGGGCGTTGCCACCGTGGTGTGCAAGTTGCTCAACATCGTCCTGCCCGACGTGGCCTTCTTCGGGGAGAAGGATTATCAGCAGCTCGTGGTCATTCGCCGGATGGTCCGCGATCTGAACATGCCCGTGGAGATTGTCGGATGCCCCACCGTGCGCGAGCCCGACGGGTTGGCCGTCTCCAGCCGGAACGCGTACCTCGATGCCGATCAGCGTTCGCGGGCGGTATCGATCTCCGCGGCCCTGCGCGAAGCGGTTGACGCGGTGAAGCAGGGCGCCCACGATGCACGCCGACTGATCGCCGACGCCGAACAACGTATCACCCGAGCCGGCCCCGTGGATATCGAGTACGTGGAAGTGGTGGATCTCGACACCCTCGAGGCCGTCGAGACAATCGATCGACCGGCGCGCATGTGCGTGGCGGCCAAGTTCGGCCGCGCACGCCTGATCGATAACCTGCCGCTGTATGTTGGTGGTGGCGCGCAGTAGGATCGCCTTCGTCCAGACTGAGAAGAACCAGCCCATGTATCCAGAGTTGTTTACCATTCCCATCATCGGCCTACCGGTCAAGAGCTACGGTTTCATGCTCACGCTCGGCTTTCTCAGTGCCATTTGGCTGGGGATGCGGCGTGCGGAACGGGTCAAAGCCAATCCTGACGCGATTCTGAACTGCGGTATCCTGTGTTTGTTCTTCGGGGTGGCCGGGGCGCGGATTTTTTACGTGGCCCATTATTGGAAGTCCGGTTTTGCCTTTCGGGAAAACCCGCTTTGGGAGGCCTTCAACATCACGGCCGGCGGGCTGGAGTATCTTGGCGGACTCATCGGGGCGGTTTTGGCGGTGGCGGTCTACATAGGGTTGCACGGGCGACTCTTCGCCAGAAATGAAGGGCGCCTGTCACTGCGTTTATACCTGGACCTGCTCGCCCCCATCGCGATGTGGGGATTGGCCTTCGGACGGGCCGGCTGCTTATTGAACGGTTGCTGCTGGGGCGGGCTGTGTGTGGATGAACAGCACCACAAAGTGCTGCCGTGGGCGATGACCTTTCCGTTCAGCAGCGGGCCCCACGACCGACAGTGGATGAACCGCCAGGTTACCGTGCCGGCGGAGTTGATCTGGGAAGAGCCCTCCACGGTGCAGATACCCCGGTTGGTTCCCAAGCTGCTACTGGAGATGCAGCCCGAAGATTTGCGCGGCCTGCGCGAGTACCAGGAAGTCGATGCCGAATACCAGGCGGCCGTGGCCAAAGGAACCGGCGGCGACCAGCTCAAGAAGCTCGAAGTGCGGCGAAAGGCGCTGCAAGCCCGCGCGAACAAGCTCGCGAGCAAGATCAGCCCGGTAGTAACGGCTCGACAGTATCCCGCGCGCAAGGACCCTTCGCGGCAGTTCACCTGGAGTGAACTGAACGAACTGGCAGAGCGGTACCGTTCTCTTCCGGTTCATCCGGCCCAGTTGTACGGCATCGTCAACGCCTTGCTGCTGTCCTGGGTGCTGGTGCTGATCTTCGAGCGGCGCAAGCGCCACGGCGTGGTGATGGGCTGGATGATATTGCTCTACCCGATCTCGCGGTTCGTCCTGGAACTCATCCGGGTAGACAACCCGCACGATGCCGGGGGGCTGACCATCTCGCAGGCCTTCGGACTAGGCGTCATTATCTGCGGGCTGCTATGGATGTATGTGATGTACAAGGTCCTGCCGGTCCGTTCGCCGCTGGCGGTGCCGTTGCAATACGACACCCGAGAAGTAGAATGACCGTTTCGACCCAAGCGGGGGACTGACCGAGATGAAACTCACCGATATTCTGGCACCGGAGTGCATCCGGGTGCCCCTGAAAGCCACCACCAAGAGCGACGCGATCACCGAGTTGGTCGATCTGCTGGCCGAACACGGGCGAATCTCAGACCGCGACAGCGTCTTGAAAGGGGTTATGGAGCGCGAATCCACGCGCTCCACCGGTATTGGGCCCGGGCTCGCGGTGCCGCACGGCCAGCGTGCGGCCAGCCCCGCCCGCGTGTCCGGCCACGGACAGCCACCGACCC
>JAUWNF010000676.1 GCA_030612785.1 Phycisphaerales bacterium | reverse complement strand
TAGGGAGCCTCACGCAGAGACGCAGAGGGCGCAAAGAGGAATCCATCGAGCCTTTACTCTGGTCGAGGCGGTGATTTCCGCGGTGGTTGTGGGGGTCATGCTGGTGGCGGCGTTGAACACCGTGGGGGCGTCGCGGATCGGGCAGCAGAAGACGGGGGAGCGGACCAAAGGGGCGTTGTTGGCCCAGCAATTGATGACCGAGATTCTCCAGCAGTATTACGTGGACCCGGAGAACGGCGGCTTCGGGCTCGACGGCGATGAAGTAGGCGACGGCAGCCGGGGTCTCTGGGACGACCTGGACGACTACGACGGCTGGTCGGCTTCGCCGCCGCAACGGAAGGACGGAACCGTCATCGCAGAGTTTAACGGTTGGGAACGGAACGTTAGCGTCGCTTGGGTGAATCCCAATGACCTGAAAGCTGCAATCGGTAACGACCAGGGCGTGAAGCGCATCACCGTGACGGTGACGCACGACGGGGTGCCCCTGGCGACGCAGGTGGCCGTCCGGACCAGCGGCTGGGACGAAGCGACGGAATAGTCGGCCGCCGTGGTCCCGACTCGGAACCGGAAATCTTGAATCTGGGACATGTCGTGACACGTGCTGGAAAACATCACGGGCAATCTCGCAGAGGCCTGCGTCTCGTCCTGGACCCGCTGGCGTTCGTGAACGCTCACGTGTCTGGCGTGATCCAGAGGGCGGCGGGGACGCCGGCGCCGTCCTCGGTCGGCGAGACGCCGGCCGCTACAGTTCGCATTCGTCGCCGGCGCCGGCGGGGGAGCGTTTACCTGATGGTGCTGGGCAGCGCGGTCATCGTCACCATCCTGGGCCTGTCGGCGCTGACTGCGGTACGTATCCAGCGCCGCTCGGCCGAGGACATGGCCGACTTCGCCGAAGCCCGGCGCTACGCCCGCTCGGCGATCGAGATGGGCCTGCGCACCATCAGTACCGACGCCGACTGGCGGCAGAACCAGGCCAACGGTAACTGGGTCACCAACCAGACCATCGGCCGGGGAACCTATTCGCTCGACGGCATCGATCCGGTAGACGGGGACCTCGCTGTCGGTGGACCCGACCCGTTGCTGCTGACCGGCACCGGAGAGGTGGGTGAGGCGCGCTGTAAGTTGTCGGTGCAATTGGTGGCGCAGGTTGGCCCGTTGACGTGTCTGGAGGTGGCACTCCATGCCGGAGACGTGGTGCACATAAACGAAGCCACGGTGCAGTGCGACCAGACCATCAGTTCGAACACCGAAGTCTACGCGTGGTCCGCCGAGGTCTATGGTGACGTGGAAGCGGTCGGCACCATCTGGGGATGGACCTACCACGGATCGCAGACCAGCGGAATCACCGCGCGCACCATGCCCGATAGCACGGTCTTTGACTACTACGTTACCAACGGCACGCCCATCGACATCAACAGCCTACCTGACTGGGGCGGATACCGTGTGCTGTCCGGCGTGGTACTCAGCCCCGCGAGCAATCCCTACGGCGCAGTCAACGCCGAGGGCATCTACGTAATCGACTGCGCCGGCGGGAGCATCAGCATCGAAAGCTCTCGCATCGTCGGTACGCTGGTTCTACTGAATCCCGGCCACTTCTCCATGGTTGACTACTCGGTCAACTGGGAGCCGGCGGTGGCGAATTATCCGGCGCTGCTGGTGGACGGCGACATGTACTTCAGTTTTCTCCAAGACGCGCTGGACGAAGATGACCAGGATACCAACTTCAACCCGTTCGGCACCCCCTACGAAGGAAGTGAAGACGACGATGTGGACGATATTTACCCGTCCGTGATCAAGGGCATCGTCTACGTCTCCGGTGACGCGGAGTCATGGAACGATCCGCAGTTCGAGGGCGTGGTGATCGTCGGCGGCGAATACTGGATTGTGGATGAGGTTGATCTGGCATACTCCGACGTGTTTCTCAACAACCCGCCGCCGGGGTTCGTGGACCCCAATCCGCCGATGGTCGTGCAACAGGGGACGTGGCGGCAAG
>JAUWNF010000462.1 GCA_030612785.1 Phycisphaerales bacterium | reverse complement strand
TTCGGCGTTCGGGCGATTCCCGCTTCGTTTGTGATCGGGCTCGACGGCAAGATACTGGCCACCGACCTGAGCGGCTCCAGGATCACCGAAGAAGTGGACAAGGCGCTCAAGAAGCAAGGCGACTCATAGTGGAATCCGTTGCCGAGTCGATCAGGGAAGTGCAAGACAGGCCCGTGGGCTTTCCCGCACCGCCCGATCCGCGTTTGGTCCGTGCGCTGCGCGCGCTCGACGAGCGGCGCATCAAGGATGCCCAAAACCTCGTCAAGTCCGTCCAGGATGAGCCGGATGCGGCGCGTTTGGCCTGGACAACGTTCCTGTCGGGCCTGATCGCTCTCGAACGGCCGGACCTGGCCTCCGCCGGCACTTCCTTTGCGCTGGCGGCGTTTCGCGCGATTCAAGAACCGGTAAGCAGCCCGGAGGAAAAGCGTGATCGCTACCGCTTGGCCGCGTGGGCGTTTGAAAAGCTAGGCCTCATCTACCGCCGCCAGGACCACCTCGAACATGCCTACGAGTTGCACTTGGAAGCCTATCACCTGCGCGGTGTCCACGGCTCGTTCGATGAGCTATGGGAGACGGCCGTTAGTCTGGGTCTGGACGCTCATCTGGCCAAGCGCCACGAAGATGCCGCTGCCTGGCACCAGCGGGCGATCGAGCTGGCGGAGAAGACGTCAGATCAAGTTCAGAGACGGCAAGCCGTCGCCTGGACGCACTTAGCCTCCGCGCTCACCGCCTGGGGACACCATGACGACGCGGTCGACGCGGCCCGCCGCGCCGTGGCCCTTTGGCGCGCCCATGATCCCGCGGCCACAACCGTCGCTAAGGCCGAGATGAACCTCGGCTATGCGCTGCTCGAGCAGGGAGAGTCCCTCCACGACATCGACGCTGAACACGCCGCCATCGTATTGGAACGAGCGATAGAGGGACTCGCCGCGGCCCATGAAGCACTTCGCGCCTTCGGCGCGGAGACGGCGGCCGACGCCCAGTGGTGCAACGAACAACTAGACTTCGCCCGGCGACTGCGCGCCACGCTTTGAGTTCAACACGGTCCCCGGTTTCCGCTTTGCCACCTTTTCACCTTCTCACCTTCTCACCTTCTCACCTTCTCACTTCTTCACTCTCCCACCTTCTCGCTCTTTGTCGGGCGGCGCGATACACTCCAAGTGACGGTGCGCGATTCAGTGCTGGCAATCCGAACCGCGACCGCCACGGAGCGGCTAACGTAAATCGGCGTTGGTGCCGGTCTGAACAACGTTGTATGGCCGTATCCGTTTTCAGGAGCCCACCGCAGTGGCCCACACCGACCTTCGCAGCTTCATCGAGGCCCTCGACGCTCACGGGCAGCTCAAGCGCGTGTCCGTCGAGGTCGATTCCGTGCTCGAGGTTTCCGCCATCGCCGACCGGATGAGCAAGCTGCCGGCCGCCGGCGACGCGCCGCCGCCGCCGCCCACAGATCCCGTGCACGGTGGTCGGGGTGGTCACGCACTACTGTTCGAGAACGTGAAGGGCCACGATATTCCCGTAGCGATCAACGTGTTCGGCAGCTACGAGCGCATGCGGATGGCCCTGGGCGTATCGAGCTTCGAGGAGCTTGCCGAACGTGTCCGGCAACTGGTCACGCCGGAGATACCGCCGCCCCTGCTCGAAAAGATGAAGAAGCTCCCGCAACTCGCCAAGCTGGCAAGCTTCGGCCCCAAGATCGTCAAGCGCGGGATGTGTCAGGAGGTTGTCCACACCGACGATGCCAGCCTGCTTGACCTGCCGATCATTCAATGCTGGCCCCACGACGGCGAGCCCGGCTTCGGGCTCAAACCCGCGGACTGCACGGAAGGCACGGGTCGCTACGTCACCTTCGCCGGCACCTACACCAAGGACCCCGACTCCGGTGAGCGAAACGTCGGCATGTATCGCGTGCAGGTATTTGACAAGAAGCTCGCCGCCGTCCACTGGCACGTGCACAACGACGGCGCCCGCCACTATCGCGGATACAAGGAGCGCGGGGACAAGAAGATGCCGGTGGCCATTGTCTTCGGCGGCGAGCCCGTCTTGCCCTACGCCGCCACCTGTCCCCTGCCTCCTGACGTGAGCGAGCTGCTTTTTGCCGGCTTTCTCAATCAGGGAGGCATCGAGTTGGTGCCCTGCAAGACCATTCCGCTCGAGGTGCCCGCCAACGCGGAGATCGTGATTGAGGGATGGGTCCACACCGACGAAGACCTGATCGAAGGACCTTTCGGCGATCACACCGGGTTTTATTCGCAGGCTGATCGATACCCGGCGTTTCACGTGTCCGCCATCACCCATCGCGCAAACCCTATCTTCCCCGCCACCATCGTGGGCAGGCCTCCTCAGGAGGACTATTACCTTGGCAAGGTCACGGAGCGCATCTTTCTGCCGCTTCTGCAGACGCTTATCCCTGACGTGGTCGACTATTCTTTGCCGATGTTCGGGGCATTTCACAACTGCGTGTTCGTGAAGATTCGCAAGGAGTACCCGATGCAGGCCCGCAAGGTGATCGGCGCTTTGTCCGGAGCCGGGCAGATGATGTTCTCGAAGATGATCGTCGTGGTGGACGAGCACGTAAACGTCCACGATGAGCAGGACGTTCTGTTTCACATGGGGGCCAACGTCGACTGGCGACGGGACACGGTAATCATCGACGGCCCCTGCGACATCCTCGATCACGCCGCGCCTTATTACGGCAGTGGGGCCAAGATCGGCATCGACGCCACCCGCAAGATTCCCGGCGAGGGCCGCATCCGCGATTGGCCCGAAAGACTTCAAATGAGCGACGAGATCAACCAACGCCTGGATCGCCGCTGGACGGAATACGGATTCTGAGCACGACCACCCGATTCACCGCAGAGCACGCGGAGACCGCGGAGAGGGAATAACAGGGAGGGAATGAACAGCATCAGTGGCACCCGACACCTCCGACGTTTCCACGTTTTGACTTTTTGACTTTTTGACGTTTCGCCGTTTCGCCGTTTTGACGTTTCGACGTTTCGACGTTTACCCCGTCGGTGCGTAGACGGTGATGATTCGTTCGGCTGACGCGATGCCGTCGACGGCTGAGCTGATGATCCCGCCGGCGTACCCGGCTCCTTCGCCCACGGGGTAAAGGTCTTCAATGCCGACTGCTTGTCTGCTCTCGCGGTCGCGGACGATGCGGAGCGGGGCGCTGGCCCGGGTCTCCGGGGCGGTGATGATTCCGTCCGCGCCGGCGAAGCCTGGGCACTTTCCCTCGAGTATGGGAAGCGCCCGATCCAGCGCCTCCGCGATCGGCCCTGGAATAATGCTACGGATGTCCGTCCACCGCCCGCCAAAGGGATAGCTGGTATCGAGCGTGCCGTCCGAGGTTTTGCAGTTTAGATAGTCCGAGGCCCGCTGGGCGGGAAGTTGATAGGTTTGGTCGGTGGCCTCGAAGGCGCGCCGCTCCCATTTTTCCTGGAAGGCGATGCCGGCCAGCGGGTCGGGGCCAAAGGTGTCTGGAGTGATGGTGATGACCAGCCCGCTACTGGCAAAGGACCCCGCTCGGCCAGCCCGGCTGGCGCCGTTAGTCACGATCAAACCCGGCGTTTCGTTGGCCGGCAGGATCATTC
>JAUWNF010000233.1 GCA_030612785.1 Phycisphaerales bacterium | reverse complement strand
CACCGCAAGCGGCGGTGCTTTTTTCTATCCCCCGGATTTGCCGCAGCAGTGTTTGTACTTCTTACCGCTGCCGCAGGGGCACGGGTCGTTACGCTTAGGTTGCTTCTCGGTGTGGATGGGCTCGACCGGCTCGGGCAGCTGCGGCTCGTCGTCGGTGGGAAGTTGCTTGGCGTGGTCCTTCTCACGTTTTTCATTATCGCGGAACCGGCCACCTTCATCGTCGGCACGCTTGGCCATAGAGCACGCTCCTATCGGCAAACTCTGGAGAACTAGTGCCGCTTTCGGTGCCCCAGCGTCGTAGCGGCCCACGTCTCGCAGGCCGAACACCCGGCAGGGACGCCGGCCGCTACAAACCCTACGAGGTTCCCTGACCGAAAACGGCACTGGTCACCACGCTGTCAATGATAGCAGATTCCGCGATGGTGGTCACGCCCCGGCGTCGGGCGGGGGTGTGACCATTTTTTGTGGCACCAGGCGTCCGCTGATCCGAGCCCGGAGCGCGAGCGACGGGCCACCGTTCAACCCGTCGCTCGCGCTCCGGGCTCCGACCAGATTATGCGGCAATCCGTGAGGTACGAGCACCGTAGACTACGCCCAATGCAACTGTGGGCCGAAACAAATCAACCGCACCCCGAAATATGGCCACACCCCGTCTGGCGTCCGATGGGGCGACCCGAACGATTGTGAACCTGGCCTCGCCCCCTATAATCCGGGACTTGGAGCCCCGACCCCGACACGGAGTTCGGATTTGGACCCGCGGTTACGCTTGGCATTCAGTTTGCTGGCGGTTGTGGTCGTCTTCCTGGGAAGCACCATCGGCTACCACTGGATCACCGGGGCCGAGTGGGGTACCTGCGCTTACATGACCGTCATCACGCTCTCGACGGTGGGTTACCGAGAAGCCATTCCACTGGACGAAACCGGGAGGCTGTGGACTTGCTTAACGATTGTCGTCGGCATCGGCACGCTGTCGGTGGCGGTCACGTCCCTCTTCGCCGTGCTGTTGAGCGGCGAGTTGCTGAGACTTAGAGGAAGGTCCCGAATGGAAGCGCAAATCAACCGCCTGGAAAGGCACGTGATCATCTGCGGGGGCGGCCGGATGGGTGCCCTGACCGCCGCGGTGTTGAAACGGCGCGGGGTTCCCTTCGTCGTCGTCGAGCGGGACCCGGTGGTGATCCACGAGTTTTCGGAGAAGGGCCTGCTGTACGTCGAGGGGGATGCGACCACCGAGGAGATGCTCCAAGCCGCCGGGCTGGAACGCGCCCGGGCCTTGGTGACGGTCCTGCCGCGGGATTCGGACAACTTGTACATCTCGCTGACCGCCCGCGGGCTGCGGGAGAACCTGCTGATCGTCGCCCGGGCCGAGCACCCTTCCACGGAAATTAAGCTCAAGCGCGCCGGGGCCACTCGCGTCATTTTGCCCCATGTGGTCGGGGCCAATAGAATCGCCAACATCCTGACCCGCCCCGGCGTCGTGGATTTCTTCGAGACCGCCGCCGAAGGCGTGGACCTGGAAGTGGATCAATATGTAATCAGCGAGCACTCCAGCATCAAGAACAAGACTCTGCGGGAATCCGGGCTGCGGCAGCGCGCCGGAGTGATCGTGGTCTCGATCAAGAAGGCCAACGGGACCATGCTGTTCAGCCCCAATCCCGACGAGATCATCGAGCCGGCGGACACGTTGATCATGGTCGGTAAGGCGGGGACTTCCGCCCGGTTGGATCGGCTGGGGCTGTAGGCGCCCGCCGGGCGTGCGAACGGTGCGGAGAGAATGACGCGGCTCGCAATCTGTCATACAATAGAGGTGTCCGGTATCACTTGAACGCGGGTTCAACCGATATAGGTCAGGTGGTCCTACAGGCGGTGTTCAGTCGTGGGCGAATTGGTTCCCGGGTATCGAATGGTCAAACAGATTGGGACCGGTGCGGGCTCTACGATACACGAGGCCGTCCGGACCACAACCGGGAAGTTGTTCACGATCAAGCGAGTGGTGAACGAGGGTGGGGACGACGTCAAGTTCATCAGCCAGGCCGAAGTGGAGTTCCGCATCAGCAACGAAGTCGAGCACCCGCATGTGCGCCACAGCTATTCCATCCACCGGGTCAAGCGACTCCTGACCGTACAGGAGGTTCGAGTGGTTATGGAGTACGTGGATGGTGAGTCCCTCCAGGACCGGCGCCCGGGAAATCTGGACGCCTTCCTATACATTTTCCACCGCGTCGCCGATGGTTTGAACGCCTTGCACGAAGCGGGCTATGTCCACGCCGACATCAAGCCCAACAATATCATCGTGGGTGAAAAGGGGCTGGTGAAGATCATCGATCTGGGCCAGGCATGTCCACTGGGGTTTCGCAAAGAACGCATTCAGGGCACCCCGGATTACATTGCCCCCGAGCAGGTCCAGCGCGCCCCCCTCGATCGACGGACTGACGTCTTCAACCTCGGGACGACCATGTACTGGGTATTAACCGAAATGCCCTTCCCCACCGCCATCCGCCAGCCGACCCGCCCCGGGGGCATTGATCTGGTTAGCCACGAGACGCTTCAGACGCCGCGCGAAATCAATGAGGCCATTCCGGCCTCTCTCTCGCAACTGGTGATGGACTGCTGCCAGGAGAATCCCCAGGATCGCCCGCCGGACATGAAGGCGGTTATGGCGCGGCTGGAAACGGTGCAAGCGCTATGGAATAAGAAACGGAAAGAGGCCTTGACCAAACAACAGGCCCGCAAGGCAGATAGCGGACAGCACACCAGACCGCAAGATACTCCGTCCGCCAAACCCACCGCTGAGCCGCAGGAGAAGACCGAAGGCGCACCCGACGCCCTCGAGTCCGGAGGGGAAAACGTTTGATGAGCGGCACCTCCGCCGACGTTGCCAGGGACGTTGCCGTCTACCGGCAGGCTGCCCAGGAGAACCGCGACGATCCCCTGCTGACGGGGTGTCTGCTGGAATTCCCCGACTACGGCCAAGTGGTGATGACCGGCGACTTGCACGGCCACCGGCGGAATCTCGAGCGGCTCAAGACCTACTGCGATTTGGAGCGGGCCGGTGCCCGCCACGTGATCCTGCACGAGCTAATCCATGAGGACCTGGGGCTCACCACCGGAGTGGATCGATCGCACGAGATCCTCTTGGAGGCGGCCCGGTGGAAGTGCGACTTTCCCGAACAGGTGCACTTCCTGATGGGCAATCACGAGTTGGCCCAAATCACCGGCCGGGAGATCAGCAAGGCCGGCCGCATCCTCACCACCGATTTCGCCTACGGGGTAGAACGGACCTACGGAGAGGACGGCGCACGGCAGGTCTTGGACGCCATTATCGACTTCCTGCGCTCGTTGCCCCTGGCGGGGCGCACCGCGAATCGCGTTTTCCTGTCGCACTCGTTGCCGGGTCCCCGGGATATCGCCGGCTTCGATGCGTCCGTGCTCGGTCGTCCCCTGACGCGCGAGGACCTCACCGAGGGTGGCACTGCCTACGTGCTGGTGTGGGGTCGGCGCCAGAATACCGCAGTACTCTCGCAGTTGTCCGAGATGCTCGGCGTGGATCTGTTCATCTGCGGGCACCAGCCCCAAGAAACCGGCTACCAAGTGGTGGATGGGCGGCTGCTGATTATTGCCAGCGACCACAACCACGGCGTGTTCGTGCCCGTGGACCTGAGCAAGCCGCTCGACATGTCCGCTCTGCTGCGCGCGATGCGTCCGCTGGCCGCCATCGCCTAGGTTTCGACTCGGCAAATCTTGCCGGTGATTCTCGCGGTGATAGGCAATCCGGGCGCGCTGTTCTGCGTCGGGTCCGGACAAGCTGGGTAGGCTACACCAAATGTGGGGTAGTTATCGGGCCCGGCCGGAACATGTTGTCGTGCGATGCTCTCCTTCTTCAGGTTTTAATCGGACGTTTTCCTTAAGTCGCCCCGCGCCTCCGCCGATATTATCTATGCGAGAGCCACCCAACGGACTGGGCTATGAGCGGGGCATAACCTACCTTCCGTTCTCAACGGCGATTCACGGATGAACGCAGGAGGCATCAGTGCGATGCGAGGTACGCATCACTGCTCACCTAGCAACGTAACTGCCAGTACTGAGAAGCAGACCCTACGCGGGCTGATGCGGTTTTCAGCAGTTTGGTGTGGTGCGTTCCCTGGTAGCCGGGGATGAGGTGAACGCGAGGATGGACGCCATGGGCGATATCATCGGAATCGGCGGTTATTACCGGGCGCTGCCGTTCGACTACTTGGCCCCGCCGAAAGGGGCTCGGCAAAGCCGCAACGGAACCTCCGTCGCGGACCCACGGGTCGCTGGTGCGGAATTGGGCGACGAGGTTGAATTGTCCGACCTGGGAGAGTTGCTCTCCCGCGTGGCCCAAGCCCCCGGTATCCGTCCAGGGAGGATCGCCAAGATCCGTTCAGCCGTGGTGGCGGGAACCTACGAAACCCCTTCCAAGATCGCCGTGGTCGTCGATCGTCTACTCGAGCAGTTGAAGGATTAGGGCCCTCCCTTCCGGTCAGCTTGCAATCATCGAGCGGGACGCGCGGTGTCCCGTGTACGCGAAGCACAAGGAGACCTATCGATGAGCAAACGTAGGGCTATAGCAGCTTTACTGGTGGCCACCGCCGCCATCACTGCTGGGTGCAGTTCCGGGGGCGGTTCCGGTTCCACGCCGAACACACTGCTCGCCGTAACGGGGCGGACCATCACCGCAGGCCAGGACCTTGCCTTCGTCTTTAACGCGGAGGCGGGCAAGCTGGTGACCATCTCGGTGCAGGCCAACAGCGACATGGCGGATCCCAACTTCCGCGTGGTGCGCGGCGAGGTTGATTTTGAAGACCTGGACGACACGCCGATTTCCGATTTGGTCATGATCGGTGCGGATCAAAACTCCGGGCAAGAGATTGGCAATTTCACCCCCGAGGCCGCCGGGCCGTACACGCTGTTCGTCTCGGACGGTAACGATTGGCCGGACGCGACGTTCTCGATCACCGTGACTCAGCAGCGCTGATGCCGTTCGTGCTGCTGTCTCTTTGTTGACCTTTGGCGGCTAAGGCCAGTTCCAACGCCTGCCGCGCCTTGGCATGCGCAGGGTTAATCTTCAGCACGGCGCGATACTCGGTGATGGCGGCGTCCAACTTGCCCTCATCGTGCCAGGCAATCCCCAGATGGAAATGGGCTTCGGCGTCGTTCGGTGCGATGCGCACAGCCTGGCGAAAGGCCTCGGTGGACTCGGAAACACGGCCCAAAGCCCGCAGGGCATTGCCCAAGTTGATCTGGGCTCGGATGTGGGCGGGATCGAGCCGGAGGGCCTCTTGGCACTCCCCAACCGCCTCGGACGATCTTCCCTGGCGGAATAGCGCCCGGCCAAGGTTACTGTGGATCATGGCGTTACCCGGGTCCAGCCGTAAGGCGTTTCGGTAGTGTTCCTCTGCCTTGGTCCACTGCCCCTTGCGCGTCCACAGGGTGCCCAGATCGTTGTGGGCTTTGGCAAAACCGGGCTTGATCCTGACCACTTCTTGATAGTGCACGAGGGCCTGGTCGATTTCGCCACGCCGGGTGAGCAGCACGGCCAGACTCAGATGGGCCTGCACGTGGTCGGGATCGATGGCGATGGCCTGCGCGTATCGGGCCACGGCTTCGTTCGTCATGCCCTGCAAGCGCAGGGCCTGGCCCATGCGAAGATGAGCGTCGGCACAGTCCGGTTTGAGTTGCAAGGCCTGCTTGAGATGTGGGAGGGCTTCGGCGGCCCTGCCCTGTTTGACCAACGCGTCTCCCAGGTTGTAATGGGCCTGGTGGCTGGGGGGAGCGGACTGGAGGGCTTGGATGAAGTGCCCGATGGCCTCATCGGTTTTGTCCTGGCGAGACAGCATCACGCCCAGGTTGTTGTGGGCGTCAGCGTAGCGCGGTCTGAGCTTCACCGCC
>JAUWNF010000261.1 GCA_030612785.1 Phycisphaerales bacterium | reverse complement strand
ACCACCACCACGATCATGGCCACCCGAAGCACCAGCAGGCGTTTTGGATGACCCCACAGTCGGACCAGGTAGTGGGCCACAACCAGCAGCAGACCGACCATCGGCAGGTAGGCGAACCGGTCCGCGGCGATCGCACCCATGCACCCGATGACCCCCAACGCGGGAAAGATGGCCACAAAAAAGAACAGCCAACCCACCAGCAAGGCAGGCGTCCAACGCCACGAGATCACCAGCGCCACGATCAGCAAGCTCGTGCCCACCAACCCGCATAACACCATCGGGTGCGAAATCGCCAGGGGGTCCGGGTACGGATAATACGCCGAGAGGTTGGCGGGCCAGAGAACCTTGTAGAGGTAGAAGATGATGTTATGGCAGAGCACCAGCGGAGCCCGCATTGGCGGGTACTCCTCCGTGCCTGGAATGCCCACCCCCAAGGTGCGGGTCTGCGATACCCAGGTCACCGCGACCGAAGTGGCCGCCAGCGCAAACAGCGGGATCTTCTCGAAGACTGCCCGCCAGCGCAGTCGCCGGAGCGGCCAATAGTCCAACAGCAACAGCAGCCCGACGAGCGGTATGCTGGTCGGCTTGGACAGCAGCGCGCAGAGGTACATGACCGACGCGGCGAGGAACCATCTCCACGCGTCGCCGCGCCGCACGTAGCGCACGTAGAGATTCAGACAACACAACGCGAAAAACGCCGCCAGCAGGCTCTTACGCTCCGCCGCCCAGGGGATGGCTTCCACGGTGATCGGGTGCATCCCGAACAGCAGCCCAGCCAGCGCCGCCGCCCACGGCTGACCAAACAACTGGTACAACAGTATGACTATCAGCGCGGTGTTCGCCACGTGCAGCGCCAGGCTGGTGCGGCGGAACTGGCGCAGATCGTCGGGGCGACCGGCAACGGCCCGATCCAACATTAGCGAGATGATCGACAACGGCTTGTAGTATCCGCCGGTCGAGGGGTGGAGCACTTCGCTCAGGAGTCGCCCGGCCGATTCCAGCCCGGGTTCTTGCACTAAGGGATTCTCGAAGACATGTTTGCCGTCATCGAGCCCCAGCGCCTCGGTGGAAAGCACCGGCCAATGCGTCGCCAGTACCACCAGGGCCACGACACCGGCCAAGATCGCCACGGTGAGGCGCGAGTGCCCGGACGCGACAGCCAAGCGCGGTATGGGATTTCCCGCGTCGTCGATCGTTTTTCTGTTGGCTCCGTCGCCACCCATGCGGCCGCCCTATCGCGGGTGCCCCATCCCTTTCAGAGAAAAGGGGGGGGCGCGTCGTCAGCACGGGATTCCCCGCGCGTTCAGGCCAGTTTCTCAGCGGCGCGGGTCAGGATGTTCTCGAAATCGAGCTTGCACACGCAGGCCTTCGAGGCCGCCGCCAGGTCTGCACGCGACCAGTCGCGCGCCTCGGGCGGCAGGGCGGCGAAGAGGCGCCGAGCCCCCTCACGATCGCCGTTTTCCTCGTAGTAGCACAGGTAACGGGCGATGTCGTTGAATGCCGTCTCGGTACCGGCGGCCCGTCGGCAACTCCCGTCGCAGCCGATGCAATAGCCCTTGGCGTGGCCGTCCAACATGCGGTGCACCGCCGTCAGTTCGGTGTCGGTCATCGGCTTGAAGTTGCGGGCGGCCGCCGCGTTCTCCTTGAGCTTGGTGATGTTATCCATGTGCGAGCAGAGCGTGGTGAACCGCTCATCAGTCCACATGGCGGTCAGCACAGCGGTGAAGGGGTTGAGCCCGCGGGCCTCGAACTCTGGGAAAACGCTTTTAATACTGGCCCGGCCGCGCATCTCCTTCATGGAGATCAGACCGATGCCGGCCTTGTGGCATGCGTCCAAGGCCTTGTTGAATTCCGCATTGTCACGGATCAATGAGGGATCGGCCGCCACCATGATGGCATCCACCCAGCCGCCTTTGGCGGAGTTGTTGAGCAACTCCGTCCGCTTCTCGATCGGATCGCAACACGAGCTGAAGCCGACGAAGCGGGCCTTGCCGGATTTTTTGATTGTCTCGGCGATCTTGGCCCATTCCCGCTCCTTGGGCCAATTCACGCACCCATCAGGATACTCATCGATGCCCAAAGCGTGAATGAAAAAGAGATCGTAGTAGTCCTGCCGACCGTTCTTCAGCCGCCGGTCCAGCATGGTCACCCACTGGTCCGGGGTGAAGGGATGGTCCTTGGTCACCAGGCAGTATTCTTTGCGGTGGCCGGTCTTGTTCAGCCACTCGCCGACGACGCGCTCGTGTTTGCCATCCTCGTAGCAGTCGGCCGAGTCGAGGCAGCGGATGCCCTCCTCGTGCATGAGGTTCAGGTGCCGATCCCCCATGTTGGCCATTGCCCCCTGATTGAGGATGGTGACGTTCATCCCCGTGCGACCGAGCTTTCTACGGGGAAACGGCTGGACCTCTTTCTTCTTCTCCTTCTCCTCCTCACCCATAGCCGCGAGTGGACCTGTCGTCACCGCCGCGGCGGCAACTGCGCCAACCTGAATAAAGTCCCGTCGCGAGACCTTGTGGTTGTCCATGGGCTTTCTCCGTTTTTGTGCCTGGTTCGCTGACCGCTATGCGTCTCCAAATGGCGCACCCGTTTCGCAAGAACCTCATTCTACGCGACAAGACGGCGCAGGTCGATCAGCTTACCATTTCCTACACTTTTCCCAAGCTTGCGCGGAGTTGCGCCATCCGTCGGCAAGTGTTCAATGTCGTTTCCAAGTAGCGTCGCCCCTCGTGGGCGGCGCACCCGTTGTAGCGTCGCCCCTCGTGGGCGGCGCACCTGCGTTTCTCGTCACCCACAAGGGGCGACGCTACATCGTCTTGCTCAGCCGCACCGACCAGTTGCGGCGGGGTGGCATGGGTAACGCACGTCTCTCCCCTGCAGGGGGGAGACGTGCGTTACCCGTGGAGCAATCGAGCAGGTGAACACCACGGGTAAGCTCCGGTTTGGGGTAGGCAACGGATTACAGCGGACGACGGGCTTACGCCTCGAAAGGGTACGGCCTCACACGCTTACCCATGCCACCCAACTCAGGCGATCCCCAAGCTATCCCCGGCCACCCGTCGCCCCTCGTGGGCGGCGCACCCGCGTTTCTCGTCACCCACAAGGGGTGACGCTACATCGTCTTGCTCAGCCGTACCGACCAGTAGCGGCCTGCGTCTCGCAGGCCGTTTGCTACGCAAAGATATGGAGCACCCGTGCTGATGGCTGACCGCTGAAAGCTGACAGCTACTTCCGCTTGAGGGACTCGAAGAAGCGCTTCTTCCCCGCTTCCGTCACCTTGGTGCCGCTTGTTTCCAAGATTTCGAGCTTCGTACAGCCCGAGAGGTGGGCCAGGCCCGCGTCGGTGATCTGCTCGCAATGCCTCAGGTCGAGCGTTTGCAGGCCGGTCAGGGCCGAGAGGTGTATCAGCACCGCGTCGGTCATCGGCATGTTAAGCACGCGGAGGTCAAGACGGGCGGTGAGCCGCGTGTCGCGCAGGACGAGGTCTTGCAGGCCGGTCAGGGCCGAGAGGGGGCTGAGGTCGAGAAGCTCCAAAGAATAGGTAAGATCGAGGTGGCGAAGCCGATCTGCAAGTACGTCTATGCCTTCCAGCGAAGAAGTGCGCCGTAAGCGCAGGTATCCGTTGGGAAGGGGCTGCCGCCGCAGTACGCGCTGCGCATACTCCTTTCGGTCAAACGAACTCCAAGCCCGAAAGAGCTCTTGGGCGACTCCTGCTCGGGGGTCGTCCCCATACTTCTCCAGCACGGCAAGTGCTCCCTCGCCGGCGATGATGGACAGCGCCCGCACACATGCCGCGGCCTCCCCCACTCTTCGGCCTGTCTTGGTGCCAAGATAGGGAAGGGCCAGTTCGCCAGCGGATGCGATAGCCTTGGCCTGCGACATGTTCTTGGGGGGCACGAGCTTGGACAGCCGATCCCGCACTTCCGTGCGAACGTCCTCCGGCAACTCAACGGCAGTTTCGAGGCAGGCGACCGCGAGGAGATGGTAGTGATGTCGCTGCGCCTTCTTCTGATCACCGAGCTTGATGAGCGGTTCTATGATTTCAGTTGCGCGTTTCTTGGCCAGGCCTGCCGCCAGGATGATGACCTCGCGCCACTGGTCCTTGTCGGCGTGGTCGAGGAGCAGGCCGAAGTCCCGCTCGTCCACAATGGTCTGGGCTCCCAGAAACTCCTCAAAGGGCCGGTGGCGGAAGTTGATCTGGCCCTCGACCGGTTCCTGGAGCAGTGCGGCCCGCTGCACAAAGAGTCGGCGAACGTCGGTGCCGGTCGTGCCGTCGGGGATGTTCGTCATTTTGGCGAGTTTCGCGGAGAATCGTTCATCCGCCTGGTTGCTCTCCACCTGAGTCAGGCCGTTGCGGACCAGCCAGTAGGCGAAGTCCTCGAGCAGTGCCCGCATCTGGCGATAGGACAGCTCTGGATATTCCTTCAGGACGACCTTGCGTTCCTTCTCGCGGCGTTCCAGGAGCATCTGGCAGCAGGCTTCGTAGAGTTGGATTCGGTCTTGGGGCAACTGTTCATGCCGTTGCCGATTGAGTGCGCAGAGCAGCGCGCACAACAGCGGCGTCTCGGCAAGCCTCAGCAGCGCCCTGGTGTGGCGAAGCTCCTTCTTGAGCCCGTCGGCAAGAGGCGCGAGTTCATCCCGAAGTCCCTGGTCATCCAGTTCCGCGCCGACGGCCTTGTGCCAGTGGTCAACAAACGTACAGATGTCGCCCCATTCCATCGGTTGGAGTTCGGCGTCGGCGAAGCCTTCCGCCGAAAGCCAGCCTTCGTCGACGGCGTAGGGACGGGATGTCACGATGACGCGATTGCCCGGATGGCTCTGCAGAAGCTCATCCAGCCAGGCCCGCACCTCTTCGCGGCGCGCGGCGTCGACCTCGTCCACGCCATCGATCAACAGAATCGCGCGTTTTGCGCGGAGCTGTTCATGCACCCAGCCCTTTGGCATCTCGCCGGAGATCGTCGAGGCGACGAAGTCCGGCATCTCTTCCGGTTTAGGGAGGTCTTGCTGGACGAAGCGGCGCAACTGGATGAAGAGTGGGATGCTCTCATTCCAGTCGGCCAAGCGCTCCGGAAAATCCCCCGTGGCAGATCGGACGGCAATCCACTGTAGCAGCGTCGTCTTGCCACAACCGGCCGGACCACGGATGAGAAGCTGATGCGTGCGTGAGAGGGCTTCTTCGACCACTGCAACCGTTCTGCGGTCGTCCTCGTCCTCATCGTCGTCGCCGGCGTCCTTGGGACGCGGCAGGCCTTCGTCAGTGAGTTGCTCGGCGACCTCCGCCCCGACGTCTTGCTCAACGGAGAGGCTGACATATGCGACACTGTGGTCCTGGTGGCGATTGGTCCCCGAGAGATCCACGCCATAAAGTTCCACGCGGTTGAGCCTTCGGATAATCGCGGCGCGGTAGTCGCGTTCGAACCGCGCTGCACCGATCTCCGGATTGGCCTGCTGGCTCCTCTCATACATGTCGCGGGTAACCAGGAGGATCTCGTCGAGCTTCGGTAGGAACAGGTCGAGCCGCTTGAGCGTCTCGGCGAAGCTACGCTCCAAGAAGGCGGGCAGATCCGACGCGATGTCGACGATGTGCTGGCTGGCCTCGTTAATGAT
>JAUWNF010000182.1 GCA_030612785.1 Phycisphaerales bacterium | reverse complement strand
CGTTCTCGTGGGCGATGAGGTTTCGCGGGCCGTTGATGGCCCGCCAGTTGAGGTCCGGGGGAGACGCCTGATACTGGGCCGACAGTCCGCGGGGCGCCTCACCATTGATCTCCACGTTTCGCTCGACGGCGTTTCTCAGCTGCCGATCCGCGACGTAATCCTGAAACGCTCGACCCTTGACGAACCGCCGAACGGCCTGGGCGGCGTCGAGCATGTCCCAGAGGTATGCCTCGTCCTGTTTCTCAGGCGGCATAGATGACCTCGTAGCTGTTGAGGATCGAGCGTCGGCGGAAGGGGTTGCGAAGGGCCTTCTTCTCGACGAGATCGACCTCGCGCCGGAAGATGTCTTCCAGCTCTTCCTTCATCGTGACAATGTCCAGCAGGCTCCACGGGGCGTCGGGCTCGAAACTGACCAGCACGTCGATGTCGCTGTCGGGGTGGAAGTCGTCTCGCAGGACAGAGCCGAACAGGGAGAATTCCAGGATTCTCCACTTGCGGCAGAAGGCTACAACGCGCTTACGATCGATGGGCACTTGTGTCGGCATAACCGTTCGCCTCAATCACGTGGCAGCCAGGTGCCAAGCCTTCAACCTTGACACGGGCATCAAGGATCGCGTGCAAGCATCGCACCCGGCGTCGAACACTCCTGCTTCTTTCGTCATCGGTACGCCTCGCGGCGGTGGGCGATAATTGCCACGATCACAACATGACCGGCATCATCGCCCCGATAAACCACCCGGTAATCACCCACGCGATAGCGGTAATAGCATCGCCACCTTCCTTTCAGAGGTTTGATGTTGGGGTGTTGATGAGGATTGTCTTCAAGCTGCCGAAAACAACGGGCCAGTCTTTTCGCGAGCGGGGGTGCCGCCTCCGCATAAGAGCGCTTGGCATGGTCTGACAACTGGACCTTAAACATCTCGACGGACCTTGCGCCAGTCAGTAACCCGCCCCGCGGCGATGTCGCGTTCGGCCTGCTCCATGTCTTCCTCAAAGCCGGGGATGCGGAGCAGTTCTTCGGTGGCCTCCTCGCTGACCCGTTCTTTCAGGTATCTCAGGAATTCGACGGCGACCTTGAGTTGATCGGACGGCAGTTCATCCAGGGTCTCCTTGGCCGCTTTACGCTGTTCGGCGGTGGTCATTGTCCTGTCTCTCCTTGGGCAGCTTGACCAGCAGGCAGATGGCTACGCCCTGCTGGATGTCGAAGACATTGTCATCCTTTGATCCGTCGGGGGCGCGCTCCTTCTTCTTCGTGTTGCCGTGTAAGTCCATTATATAGACCTCGTCGAAGGTTTCCATGAGGCTTTGGCGCATCCCCCGGAACGTGGGGTTATCCAGATACCCGTGGTTCGTGATAAAGGCCAGGATGCCCGCGCCGGTCCGCTCGATCCGCCACTGGCCCCAGCGGATGAACTTGACGTAGTCGTCCTGAAGCCAGACTTTCTTCTCGCCCAGAGGCTTTCCGTCAACTTCATAATAGCCTGGCACTGATTCCCCACCGGGGAGTTTCCCCTTCAGAAGTCCGTCAATCCACTCGCCCATATTCGCGGAGATTCCCGAGTACGGCGGATTGCCCATGACGACCATGATGGGCAGGTCACGTTTGATGCGCACGGCCCCCGCGGCCTCCTCGGCGATGAGTCGCTCGATGAAATGGAACTCCCGCTGTGCCTTTCGTTCGGCCTCTTCGAGCGTGTTGGTCAGGTAGATGCTCAGACGCTCTTTACCCGCGAAGTCGTAGGCCCATTTTTTCCGCAGGGCGTCCGAGGGCAGGTCTTGCCCGGCCAGTTGCATGCCCAGCTTGAAGTGGGCGACGGCGTAGGGGGCCATCAAGAGCTCGAAACCGAACAGCCGCGGTAGGAGGTGCTTCTTCACATAGCCCGACCACATCCCCGCATCGCCGCGGGCCATGAATTGCTCGCGGATATGGTCCACCACCGCGTAGAGGAACGTGCCCGTGCCGCAGGCGGGGTCGAGAATCAGCACACGCGGTGTTGTCTCTTCGACCTTCTTCCCGTTTCCGTTCTCGCGCTGGTATTTGCAGACGGACGTGTCGGCCAGTCCTTGTTCGCAACCGAAACGCGTCTTCAGGATATGGTCAACCGAGCGGACAATGTAGGAGACCACCGGCTCAGGAGTGTAATAGACGCCGCGTGCCTCGCGCAGCTTCGGGTCGTATGCCGCCAAGAAGGTCTCGTAGAAATGGACCACCGGGTCCTGGCGCCGGGTTCTCTTACCAAAGTGCTCCAGGACGGCGGCCATGTCGGCATGGGCCAGTAGGCCCACCACGTCATCTACGAAGCCGGCATAGGGCTCATCATCGAGATCGGCGCCGGTGATGGTCTCAAAGACTCTGCGTAAGAAGGGATTGGTCTTGGGGATCTCCGCGGCGGCGCCCAGGCGCCGGAACGGCCCCGGTCCCCGGTGATTGCATCGCGCGGCGAACAGGCCGTAGGCAATGGTCTGTGCGTACATGTCGGCGAAATCGACGGTCTTCTCCGGCTGGTCGAGGTCAGGGATGAGCGTCCGGGCAAAGGCCTTGCGCAGATCGCGCAGCGTGTTGGAAGTGTGCCCGCCTTCGACGGCCTCGATGATGATGTCGCGGATCATGTGGGTCAGACGGGCCAATCGTTGGGCGAGTTCCTGGGGGCTGCCAATCGGCGTCGGCTCGTGGTCCAGGAATCCGCGCAGGAGCTGCATGACGGCGTCCGCACCGTCCTTATCGCGCTTCAGTTTGCCGGACCTTTCGACGCGGGCGAGTCGGGCGGCGCCGCGGGGGCTGCCCTCCACAAACCAGCGGAACTCGAGGTAATCAGTCAAGATCAGGTTGGGGAGGAATCTCCGATAACGCTCCAACTGCTCCGAGCGTTCCACTTCGTCCAGCCGCTTGCCCACGTCCTTCGCTTCCAGGTACCCGATCGTGAGCGGACCGTGTTTGGTTTGCAGGGAGATGACGTAGTCTGGCGCGCCGCACTTCTCACGCCGAGGTTCGTTCGTGGCAGTAAGCTTCTTTCCGATGGCTTCCACTAGCCGCTTCAGTGCGGGACGGTGGGTGTGCTCGGTGGCGTTGCCAGCCCGCAGAGCTCTATCGATCTCCGTGAGGTACTTGGAGAAAGGCATCGTGCTGCACCTCCGCAGGTGGATTCCACCCGGGACGGGTCTTCGGCATCTGACTCACACGGTAGCAGGTTATAATCGGCTCCGGATTCGAATGCTTCCTGGGGAGAGAGTGACCAGCTTACCCTGGTATTCCGCCAGCGGGTGAGACGAAAGAAACGAGCGCACCAAGGCGACCTCTTCGTTCGCCTTCAGATTGCCGTGCCTTAAGAACACGATCCCGAGACAAAGCGCCGGATCAAATCGAACGGCATTGGTGAAATGGTAATCGCGGGTGATGAGGAGGGCTGGACCTTTACAAGCGAGAGCCCAGACCTCATTGTCGGGCAGTCCTTTCCCTGCGGTTTCCGCTGTCGCGTGGACTTCGTGGCCGTACTCCCGCAGAGCGCCAGCCAAACGCAGACAGACGTTTTCATCGAGAAGGATTCTCATCCCGCGACGGCCTTTTCCGTGCACAGAAACGCGGCGTATTCCAGACAGGCCTCAACGTCCGCCCTTTCGATGCGCGGGAACTCCTCCAGGACGGTTTCCACACTGTCGCCCGCGGCCAAATGGCTTATTATAATATGAACAGGAATGCGCGTGCCGGCGATGCATGGATCGCCGCCGCAGACACTTGGATCAGCGCTTATTCGCGGATTCATTTTATCGCTCTCGAAAACAACTGTTCACACCACCGACAAGTGTACTACTCCGGAATCGCTTCGTCCACCACCTGTCCTCGCGGATCGCCTTCAAGATCTTCTCCGGAGTGATCGGCAGATCTTTGATCCAGGTGCCAGTGGCGTTGGCGATGGCGTGGGCCACGGCGCCGGGAAACGGAAAGGGAGCAAAGAGGGGACATTCCACTCCTCTCCGAAGGGTGGAGGAGGCGCAACCTCGCCAGCCCACTTCGGCCAGAGGACCAAGTGCCCGTCCGTGAGCGGTGTTTCCACAACTCGGACAGTCTTTTATGCGGGTGTCGATTTTTCGAGCGCGAGTTCAAGCTTGCGGGCGGGCAGTTCGCGGACCGAGCCGGTAAGCTGGTTGACGAGCACAAGGGCGGTGTAGTTCTTGATCTTGCGGCGCTCGATCTTGACCGGGCCCTTGGATTCTTCCTGGAAGGTGTACACGCGATCGCCGATCGAGACGGACACCCGCTGATGGATCATTGAGTTAACCAGCACATACGGCTTATCCTCATCCGATGTGCTCGCGAGTATCGCGGCCACCTCCTCCTCGGATTTCTTGATTTCCGCTTCGATGGAGTCGGCCTGGTACATCAGTTCGGTGGCCTGCTCACGCTGGGCGCCGGTCAGGCGCTTGAGTTGAGCCATAAGCGGACCGACCGCCTGACGAATCTTCTCCATCGCAGCGCGCCGCTTTTCATTCTCTTTTCCGGTTTCTTCGATCTGTCGGAATTCATCCGGGTGAGTGCCGACCGCGATGGTGGTGGGTACCCCCGCTTCACTCCCGAGCGTAGCCGCTTCCACGCCGTGTCGGGCGAAGACCTCGCCGCCGATGATCGAGCCCCGCGCCACCAGCAGCTTGCCCTCGGTGTGCACGTGGCTGTTCATCACCTCCTTGCCGATCAAGATGTCGCCCTTGGCATGAAGGTCGGCCTCGTCGCAGAACTTGGCGGCAATCTCGCCGCCGGCGATCACCTTCCCTTTGGCCCGATTCAGGATGCCGCCGCGAACGGTCACGTTGCCAACGGCTTCGACTTCGGCGGCTTCAATCGTTCCCCAGACGGTGAGGCTCTTCTTGGTCTTGACGCAGAAGAGGTCCCGCACGGTGCCGCGGACCACGGCATCGGTCGCCAAATCGAGGTTGCCGGTCTCAAAATCGACGTCGCCGCCGATCTCGACCACTTCGCTGATGCGCAATTCGTTGTTTTCAAAGACGACCCGGCCGGCGGTCGTCGCGATCACGCTCTTCCCATCGTCGCCGAGCTTGACCCCCTGCTTGAGCGTGATCTCTTGGGGCCGATGCTTGGGGGTCAACGAGTTGCCGTGAACGTCGACCCCCGCGGCCCCCGGTTTAACCGGAGTAATCCAACCGAGATGAGCGCCTTCCTCGACGGTGGTGATCGAGGAGATGTTGTAGTAGTCAACTCCCTCGTCTTCGCTCCACGCCGCCGCTTGCTTATCGAAGGAATCGTCCCACGTGAATTTGGCGTCGGTGCCTTCGGTGGTGGCGCGTCCCTCGGCGATAACGAACTCTTCACGGGAATCGGACTCGGGGTTTTGCAGGATCTCGAGGTACTCGGTGATCCGCCGGGTCACGGCATCATCGACGGCCACCTTGGCGGCCTTGAGCGCGGCGGATATCTCACCCGGCGCGACCTTGGCCAGTTGGGCGTCTTCTCTCGCCGCGATGGTCGCGGAGAGATGGTCCTTGGCCACCTGCACCAGGAAAGGCGATTCGGTCTGCGTGCTCATCTTCCACCCATGCTACGCCCGGGTGGCACCGCAGGAGGGGGCATTACGCACCGGCGGTGGCGGCGATCTTGTCCATGGTCTGTTTGATCTTCTCGGAAAGCGTCTCGGCGGTGAACGGCTTAACCACGTAGTTGTTGACTCCGGCCTTGACGGCCTCCAGTACTCGCGACTTCTCCGCCTCCGTTGTCACCATGATCATCGGCAGGGTCTTGTCCGTTTCGCGGACTTTCCGGACCAGCGTGATCCCGTCCATGTTGGGCATATTCCAATCGACCAGCATCAGGTCGGGGCGTTCGGCTCCAAGCTTCGACAAGGCTTCCACCCCATCAGCCGCTTCCACGATATCCGTGTGCCCAATCTCGGATAGCACGTTCTTTTGGATGTTCCGAATGGTCCGCGAATCATCCACCAGTAGGATTTTCATCGGTTGACTCCTGCAGCAGCTAGTTTGGCGGTCTTGGCGGCGCCTTTGATTTCCATTCCAATTTCGACGAAAATCGCCCCGAATTCACATTCGCAGGGGATCACAATCCGCGGAGAGACCTTGGATTGGGATACCGTGTGGTCCTTGCCAATAATCACGCTGGGCAAGGAAATGCTGACATTCATTCCTTCGAAGTCCGTCTTGGCGCTGCCGGCGACCATATTGGCCAATTCGCCCACCGCATCGGCGAAATCGGGATGGTCTTCGTCGATTTCCGTGCCCGCGAACTGTGAAGCGACTTGGCACGCCACCTCCTTCGGAAAACTGAGGACCACCGTGCCCACCGCGTCGCCGGAGAAGCCGACAATCCCCGATACGTCCGCACTGGCGTACGCGTCGTGCCGAGTAATGGGCTTCCCGACGCGGACCTTCACCTTGACCATCGTCTCGAAGACGCGCTTGATCGAGCGCACAAACGGGTTGATGTACACGACATCCATGGGCTATTCCTGAGACCGGCGCACTCTGCGCACGTGGGCCGCCGTGGCCTCCCGCCACCGCACAACTTGCATCGGCGTCTACACGCGGTCACTTCAGACTGTTTAGGCTGGCGAGAGATCGCCCCTTCGTAGCGAGGCCGACCGGTCAAGTGCCCGCCGCACAGCCGCAAGTGGAGCGTCTCGCGACGGCCGCACGCTATCGGACCGTCGTGCTGAAAACACAACCTCTCCGGCGGTTTCCGGGCGGTGTGGCACGGGCTGCTCGGAAAACAAAATCCCGATCGTCTTCCTCTGGCGTGTCGACCCCCCGGAGTCCCAGCGCTCGTGGGCTCCTACGGGGAAG
>JAUWNF010000013.1 GCA_030612785.1 Phycisphaerales bacterium | reverse complement strand
CGGCCCCCACACGGAGGGACTGACCACCTACCGCGGCGAGGACAACGGCATCGGCAGTGCGCCCGGCGATAAGGACAAGGCGGGCGAAGCCTTTCGTCGCTTGGCCCCGGAAGGTCCCGCAGTCGGCGAGGGACTCGGTCTGGCCACGATCCGCCGCATCCTGGACCGGCAAGAGGGAAAAGTCTGGCTCGAGTCCGAACCTGGAAAGGGAACTCGTTTCTTCGTTTCTTTGCCAGCCCAGGCAAAGTGAGCTTGACACACCCAATCGCATCATTGGTTGCTCCGACCATCGACTAGGCTCTCCCGTCTTCCACCGTTGCTTTCGGCATCTATCCAAGAGCACCGGGGCAACTACACCGTTTTGCTTACTGGCAAACGACGCCCTGAAAACCGATATCGCCAACAATCGGGGACTGGGGTTTCGTTTGTCGCCACAGGTCGAGGGAAACCAGTGACCGGCACCAAGATCCTGCTAGTCGAAGACGATCCCGGGCATCAGCACTTGATCTCGGAATCGCTGAAATCAACACAGCGCCAAGTTGAGCTACAGGTGGTCTCCACAGGGCGAGCGGCCCTTCGGGCCATCGAGAATAGCCCTTTCGACTGCGTTCTGATGGACTTCAATCTGCCGGACTTGTGTGCCGACGAACTCCTGCCCATCCTTGCCAAAGACGAACATTCACCCCCGGTCGTTGTGATCTCCAGCAGCAGGGACCAAGATACCGTCATCAAGAGCATGCGAAACGGCTCTGTCGACTTCCTGCCCAAAATGGAAGCCCTCGAAAACGACTGCCTATGGCACTGCGTGGAAACCGCTCTGGGCAAGCACAGAGAAACCCAAGCGGATCGCAGGAAGACCGAACGCCGCATGGAGCAGTTGGCACGCTTGGCGGAACAGGATCCCCTCACCGGGCTGTCGAATCGCCGCTGTCTCGATCGGTTGTTCGAGAAACGACGGATCACACGCGATCGCCGCGGGTGCGTCTCCGTGATCATGCTCGATCTGGACCACTTCAAACATATCAACGACACGCATGGACATGATTGCGGCGATCGAATCCTGCGGGCGGTGGCCGACGTGTTGCGCGATTGCGCTGGGTCCAAAGACGTCGCCTGCCGTTACGGCGGCGAGGAGTTCGTGATTATCAGGCCTGCGACGTCATTCGTGGAGGCGGTGCACTGGGCGGAGGTGCTCCGCAAGAAAGTTGCAGGATTGGACAGCCGCTTCGGGGACCGCCGCGGCCCGTGGGACGGGCTGGCGTGGGAGAAGCGGGATGGATGACCGGTGGCTGTCCGTTGACGAGATATGCGCCCATCTCGGGATCAGCCGGGACACCGTCTACAAGTGAATTGACAAGAAGAAGATGCCGGGGCATCGCGTCGGGCGGTTGTGGAAATTCAAGAAGGAAGAAGTGGACGAGTGGGTGCGCCGTGGCGGTGCTCGCCATCAGCGTAGGGCTCCTGGTAAGTAGCCGGGATGTCTGGCGTAGACCCGTCGCCGGGGCTTGCGAAGACTATCGGTTAGGCTGCACCCGAACGCTATCGGCAAGAGTGATGATGCCGCCACGGCCCCCGTCGTGAAGTGACTGAAATGGACGAGCAGCTGCAGCTATATCCAACAGGTCTCACGCGAGAGCAGTTCCAGCGGCTCAGCGAATAGCCAGGAATCGCTGCCATCCTGGTTCCAGCCCCACGGGCGCTTCGCCCGAAGTTGGACACACGAACCACTCAGCGGTACATTCATTTCATGCCCAAGGACAAACGGGAGACGGCTAACTCGATTCCGTTTGAGTTCGGAACAACACCCAGAACGGCTGATGGAAAGACTAGATGAACCGGAGCAAACGCAAACAGACTCCTACCTCCCAAGACACTCAATTGGAGTTCTTCAAGAGCCCTGTTCAGCTTCGCACGCCACCGTCTACGCGGTATCAAGGTAGCAAGCTCAAGCTGTTGCCCTGGCTGTGGTCGAACATCGCTGACCTCGAATTCGATACTGCCCTCGATGCCTTTGGCGGCACCGGTTGTGTCTCGTACATGCTCAAGGATCGCGGGAAGCACGTTACCTACAATGACCACCTTCGATTCAACCACCTAATCGGCACGGCCATCATTGAAAACTCGCGCATTCGCTTGTCGGATGATGACCAGGACTCAGTCCTATCGCGCCATGGCGGCACCAAGTACAAAGACTTCATAGCCCAGACATTCGGCGGCATCTACTTTACGGATGAGGAGAACGCGTGGCTTGACGTTGTATGCCAGAACATTCCCACACTGCGAGGGCGGTTCAAGCAAGCATTGGCATACTATGCCTTATTTCAATCGTGTATTGTAAAGCGGCCTTTCAACCTATTCCATAGGAAAAACCTCTACATGCGAACTGCGGATGTCAAACGTAGCTTCGGGAACAAGGCTACGTGGGATACTCCGTTCGAAGAGCATTTCCGTGGGTTCGTGGAAGAGGCTAACGCCGCCGTTTTTGATGCAGGAGTGCCATGTCACGCGGTGCATCACGACGCTCTCCGCATCCCAGGCGATTATGACCTCGTCTACATGGACACCCCCTACATCAACAAGAACGGCGTTGGCGTGGACTACTTCGATTTCTATCATTTCCTCGAAGGATTGGTGGATTATGCGAACTGGCCGGATCGCATCAATCGGCAAAGGAAGCACCTGCCGCTGAACGGTGTCAGATCAGCGTGGTCGAACCCGAAGCAGACTAAAGAAGCGTTCGCGACGCTCTTCGAACGGTACAGGAATGCCGTCCTCGTCGTGTCATACCGAAGTGACGGAATCCCATCGGAAGACGACTTGATTGACTTGATGCGGACGTTCAAACAGAAGGTACGCTGCATTCATTTTGGCGAATACAAATACGTCCTCTCGACTAACGGAAACTCGAAGGAATTGCTGATCATTGGGCAATAAGGTCGGCAGTAGTGATGAGGGGTGAGCAACTAGCGCGTCTCGCGCCACGCCAGGAACTCGTCAACTGTGCTATAAGTCCTGTCGCTCGCCTTCTGCGAGTAGTACCGCCAGTACTCGTCGCACACCTCCTTTCCATGCGGTGCAAATGGTCCTCTTCCTTCCCGTAGATCATCGATGTTGCCCGTAGGAAAGGAACCAATGTTCGTCGTGTTCCAGCTGCCGGGAGATTCGCCAACAATCTTGTATTTTTCCTGAACAAAGAACTCCACGTCCTGGTAGGGGCAGAGGCTAGTGGTGGTATCAGCGCGGCGATACACCTTAGCCGGTATGCCCTCTTTGCGTGTGTAGAGAAACCCAATGACCCAATGATCCGAGTACTCCGCGTATGGGTAAAGGATGTTCTTCTTCGCGCCGGGCGTGCGAAGGAACGACGTATACGAGCCAAGCGTGTACCGGAACCGCTTATAGGTGCCGTTCTGATTGAACGCTCGATAAGTCGTCTTCACGTCAATAGCAATGTGAGGTTGTCGTGAAGGCAGCGGCGACAGCGTGAAATCTGGGTAGACTGTCTGCCGCGCTCCTTCGACGGCATAGCCGAACTCGTCAGCAATCCGGTGGATCAGCGGGGCAACGAAGCCTTCAAACACCGTCGAGATGACTTTTGAATCGGTGCCAAACGGAAGAACGTCGTCGTTCCCCGTGAGGAAGCCGACTGAAGTCCAGTCGACGCGGTCTTCCTCGACTAGCGACGTAAACCGTGCTCGAAGCATGTTGAAGTTCAGCGCGGTCATGAGGAGAGAGTAGCGGCAACGTGGCCGCGACGCCATCCCTAGCCTTGGAGGAACTCAAGCGTCACGCCTGCGACCTGCCTGAGAGCTTCGGGCTTGACCGCAAGATCGAGCGCTATCAGGGCAAGCGCCCCCTCGTACTGCATCGCTGGGACTTGGAGTGCCTGCTCGTCACGCTGGAAGTGGTCTTGAAGGAGCCGCGCGGATATCCGTGCGACGATCCGCCGGAGCCGGGCGGGCGCTGGGGCGAGTCGTTCGTCCCGCACGACGATCCGAGGTGCGTGGCGATCACGCATCTGGGCGTCATACCCCTCCTATCGGCACCACGATGCGAACACAGGATCCTTCCGGAGCCGAGTCTTCTGTGTCTGACACGCCGCCGAGCCAGGGTTACAGGCCGCGCGACCATTCTTCCCGGAACGGCACCTCTCCGCTGAGAGCCGCATCGATCTGCTGCAGGATGGCTTCACGATCTCGCGGCAGTCGACCTCCAATAGGGAGATAGTTGGAGGCGTGGTTGCACCGGAATATCGCGTCGCTGGGATTGGCCTCGTCGACGAGGATGCGCAGCTCACGCAACAAGTCCTCGACACTCGGCATCTGGAAGCGTCCGGTCTGGGCAAGCTTGTGGATCGGCGTGGAGGGGATCAGCATCAGCGTCAAAGCGGACAGGAACGTGGGGTCCATGGCTGTCGCCAATCTGGCGGAGGCTGTGGCATGTTCCATGCTGCGCTCGACGCCACCCGCGCCGAGCAGGAAGATGAGCGATTGCTTCATGCCGGCCCGACGTGCCTTGGCTGCGGCCTCGACATGGTCAGCCGAGTTGGCACCTTTGGCGATGCGCTTCAACGTCACGTCGTCTCCGGACTCGGGGCCGATGTAGAGCAGCTCCAGCCCGAGCTCACGCAAACGCCTCAACTCCTCCGGGGTCTTCGCCAGCAGGTTCATGGCTGTGGCGTAGCAGCTTACCCGGCGCAGATTAGGGAAGGTTGCGCGAAGCGCCTCAAGGATCGGCTCCCACAGTCCGAGCTCCATCACCAAGGCGTCGCCGTCCATGACAAAGACCTTGCGAACCCGAGCGCCGAACTCGCGGCCGGCTATGGCGATGTCCTCCAGCGTTTCGTCCAACGGGCGCACCCGAAACTGCTTGCCTTCGTACGTAGCGCAGTAAGTGCAGTGGTTCCATGAGCAACCGATAGTGGCCTGAAGAAGGTATGAGTTCGCCTCGCTGGGCGGTCGGTAGACGGTTCCTACGTAGCGCATGCCTTGATTATACGTGGATCGGTCCGCTCCGAGAACATCGGCCAGTCTCAAACCCGGCTCCCACACGCCGGGCAGTACCGTCCCCCAACCCTGAGCCCCACATCGCACACCGGGCACGCCGACTTCGTAGCAGATCTCGTTGAGGATGTTGTCAGGCGAGCAAATCGAACCCGACTTCATGCGGAATGGCGTTGCGGTCAGGCCGATTACCCGCACCTGCGGGTTGATCTGCTGCATGTCCGCCAGGAATGTGCGGTACATGCCCTCGCAGTCGGGCGCGATAAGGTGGGCCTCGTCGACAATCACCAAGTCAACAGCGCCGACGTCGCAACCCCTCTGATACACGGACTGAATGCCGGCGATGGTGACCGGGTAACCCAGATCACGGCGCTTGAGCCCGGCCGAGTAGAGCCCCACCGGCAAGTCGGGGGCGACGGCGCGCAGCTTGTCCGCCGCCTGCTCGAGCAACTCGCGGACGTGCGCCAGGACCAGCACGCGCCCACTCCATAGCTGGACAGCGTCCCGGGAGATGGTGGCCAACAGGTGGGTCTACCCCGAAGGCGGCAGTCAAGTCCAGGAGGGTAATTCGCGCGCTGAGCGCCGCTGACTGATTCGGCTGACTCAGAAGCCGTCCGGGCATCGAAAGCGCCTCAGCGGGCGCGAGAGCGCGCGGAGCGGCGCGCGAGTACGCCTCGCCGACGTCTTAGCGCGTATCCTCGCCGATATCAACCTCCCGCTCGTCCGGCGTGAACACGGCGTCATCGGCAAGCAGACGGAGCGGTTCGCGGGCTTCGTGGTCGGTCTGTTCTTCCTTCTGCGATACTCCGACCGCACCGCGTCGCCGCGGCCAGACCGATTGCGTCACGCAACGTCGCACCGAAGCTTGGACTTCGGGCCGAAGTAGGCCCGCTCGATGGCGGCGCACGCCCTAGCCACCATCCGCGGATTGCGCCGGACGTATGCGTCGCTGACACCAGCGAGCCGGTGACCAGCCAGCAACCGGGCGTCATTCACGTCGGCACCGCCTTCGATGGCCGCACTATAGGCGCCGTCGCGGATCATGTCGAAGCTCACGTCTTCGCCGACGCCCGCCTTCGTCCGGAGCTTGCGGAAGTTACGCCCGACGTGATCGCGGGAGTAAGCCTCGCCGATTGCCGAGACGAACACAAACTCACTATCGTGCGCCTCGGCGGTGAGGTAATCGCGGATCGCCCTGACTGTGCGCTTCCACAACACGCCCACCCGGACGACGCCGGTTTTGTTGCGGCTACCCACGAACGTGCGCTTATTGAGGTCGATCTCCGTCTTCTTCACGGCTGCGACCTCGGATGGGTAAAGCGCGAGGTTGAGCGCCGTGAGCAACATCGCCCGAAACTTTACCGGTGCGACCTCGAGAATGGTGGCGAAGTCTTCGGGCGTAATCGGTCGAGGATTCGTGGTACCTTTCGCGGGCAGCTCGAAGATCTTGCAGAGGTCGAGGACGCGGCGAAACTGTCCTTGATCGCGGCCCTTCTTCAGGGCGTACCGCAGGATTGTTGTCACCGCCACCAGCCGGTTCCTGACGTAGGCAGCCGAACGGCTGTCGTCCTCCTTATGCTTCCACACCCGATCATGGTAGCGCTCGACGTCTTCAAGGGTGATGTCGCGCAGCGTCTTCGCCGCAACGATCTCAGTGAACTCATGCCAATAGCGCGTCACGTCACGCCGCCAGCCTTTCGCCGTGGCCTTCCGTTTCTGAAAGTAGATGCGGGGTTTCGTACCGGTGGCGTAGAAGCGGCGGCTCTTCGGCTATTGGGAAAGGCCGACGATCGGCTTGCCGTCGCGCCCGGTGACGTACCTTGCGGGGCGTCCTCTCTTACGGTTCATCGTCCTCACTCCGCGGGTTTGCGGTCCACAAAGTGAATGATACCCCGCGGCTCAGGATCGCGCAACATTTTAGCGCAGAAAAAAACGCAACACCGCGTTAACGGTGTTGCGAAGTCACTCGGGGCGACTGGATTCGAACCAGCGACCTCGACCGCACAAATCGCCACTATCAGCCTAGAAACGCCGATTTCTGACACTTCCGAGGGGGGCGTGTGGACTGGGGGTTGTACCAAAACCCGGCTGGACCCTGACGTAACCCGCGTGATCGATGCTTGGCCGACGCTGGCCCCGGCGATTCGGGCTGGTGTCCTGGCGATGATCCAAGCTACGGAGGATGGGTGTTGAAACTAAGCGCGCAGAGAGACGTTGACAGAACTACCACTGGCGCTATCGCCACGGGGGGTTTTGTCAACAGGACTTCGGGAAGACGCCCCCGCGGAGCCGACCTGCGGCGCGTGGTCGAGGCATGGTCAGACCTGCCCCCGGTGGTGCGTGCGGGCATCGTGGCAATGGTGCAGGCCGCCGGCGATCAGCACGGGGGGTAGGGGGAAAACCCCTGGAGCCTGCCAAGCGTGGACCGTGGGGCCAGCGGCGCGCACGTGCCGTGCGAATTGGGATTTTTTTCAGGGTGTGACTCATGCGGGGTAGAAAACCAGAACCGAACCGGGTCAAGTTCATTCGCGGCTCGGAGATCGAGACCCTGCGTCGATGTCTCGCAGAGCCACTCCGCCTCTCGTTGGAACGGCGGCTCTCCTGTACTTCGCCAATTGCGCCTTCTGCCAAGCAGCCTGGCTCACCTTGCTCATCTCGCTGGCTGCCGGCTGCGGCTGGCAGGCTATCCCGAACGCCTTGGGCTACGCCGCGGTCGTCGCTCTGATTCTCGAGCGGGGCATGCTTGTCCAAAGCGGAACGGACAGACACCATCCGGACATGGCTCGATGAGCACGCACGGATCGTCCTACCACGGATAGCATGGGTCACGAGCGAAGTGGTCTCTCCATCGCAGCGGTGATCCGCTGAATGGCTGCCTCATCCAGTGAACTGGTGTCCCGGTACTGCTCCACCAACTCCATGAGTCGCTCGACCTTCACGATATGGACCGGCGGCCTCTTGATGTCGATCCGGTAGTTGTCAATGAACGCATCCGTCAGGCACAGTACGGCTACGACCCAGGTGCGCCGTTCCAACTCCCTGGTGAGATGGTCACGGACCAGCAGCGTGTTGCGATAAGTTTGTTGGACGAAGTCCTTATCCGGCATGCGGCGATTAAAGGTCAGTCGTCCCGACTCGACCGCCGCGGTCCCACGGATGGACTTGGTCTCGATCACGAAGATGCCGCGGGGACCCCACAACACGTGGTCGATGTCACCTCCGCCGGGCTTCGAGACGTTGTTCACGTGTCGCCAGCCTCGGACCGCGAGGGCATGTAGCCGCTGGCCGACGAGTTCCTCGGCCTGCGCCCCGGCTACAAACGTGTTACGAACCGCCTTGGTCCTTCGAAAGGCTTCATCCGCAATCATGCCGAGGAGCAAGAGCAACGAGATGAAGATAAAGACACGGGTTTCCAGTATCCACCACAGGTACAGGAACGTGGCAACAAAAACCCCAGCCGTCAAATGCGCCCAGGGTCGTACCCGCCTCCACGCCTCTCGGCGGAGGTGCTCACCAGCGGGGGGATGAATTTTGGTTCCCTTCATTGCTAACGGCCATCCGTCTGAGCTCCTCGATTATCGCAGTTCCAGGCGAGTTGCTCAACGATTGGCAGGGAACACCCCAGCGGGTCCTGGAAGGGCTGTGCTGGCGGGGACTGTGGGGGTGGCAAACGCTGAAAGGCGGTCCTCAGAGCCTCGACCTATGCGATCGTGCCCGTATCATCGAGACCGAGTTCTCGCAACGCCGCCCGCGCCTCCTGTTCTCTTATGACCAAATCAGCTTCATCCACCGAGACCTCAAAGCTGACGGTGAGACGCAGATCGGGATTAGCGGAATGTTTGCTCACGACTTTCGTATAGAAGTTCATCCACTTCTGTGGCGGAACCGTTCCGGACCATCGGATGACCGACTTCCCTGCTGGAGTGGGGCCTGGTCCAGGTTCGCTCTCTTTTGCGATGCGGACCTGCACGGAGCTGTCGATCCCGCTCGCTTTCGCCGTGACGGCGAAAGCCCCGGGGTCGTCGCCGGCCGTGAACTCACCGCGCTCGCTAATCTCACCTCCGGTGGCTGACCACGTGACAGGTCCCGATTCAAAAGGCTGGTCGTACTGATCGACTCCCGTCGCCGTGAATGTGGCCTTTTCGCCAGTCTTGATCGTCACGTATTCCGGCGCCACCTTCAGTCTGGCGAGCTTCGGCGGCTCCAGCAGCCTGCGAGCGTCGTCCGCTTTCAAGATGAATACGTCGTCAGCGATCTCGACATCTCCCTCGGCCATGCTCTCGCCAAATCTCTCGAGTGTTATGCCGCCGGCCGAGTTTTCCCTCGCGTATCCGATCAGGCTCTGCGTGACGCCATCCGCGATGGTTCGCTTGACAGAGTCGGCTCTCAGAAGCCGCGGAAGAGCGGGTGAAGAGTAAAACGCGTTCCGCACACCCTTGGTCGACCACTTGTCCAGTGCGGGCGGCCAGTACTTCAACAGACGGTTCGCCCCGACGCCGTCGGTGACCTCGTCGTCCTTCACCAGGCGATTGATAATCAACTCCACGAGTGACGACGCCATGCTTGACGTAATCTGGCCGAGATCCGTCTCCTTCAGCGCGTTGCTCTTGTCAAGAAAGTAGAGCCTGCGGTAGGTCCGCCAAATCGCTTCCTTGAGGTCCGCCTTGGCCCGTCCAACGCCGTGGGCGAGCTGCTTCTTCTGAGTGTCATCGAGCCGCTTCTTGGTCTCCTCGTCGTCTTCGATCTCTTCCCACGCGAGAACGTCGCGGACAGCGGCTGTTACGGTATCAGCGCCTTCGGGGACCGCGAACACGAGAGCTGACTTCATTGTGCGCCCAGACGTCCCGCACTCGCGGACGATCTGTTCCATCCAGACCTTCGTCGCCTTCTTGTCCGCCGGATGCTCGGGCCCGAGGATCACCAGCGTGAGCTCCGGACGATCCGGAACATCGTTCGTTTTCGCCGGCCAATAGCGGCGATCAAAGTCGATGTCGCGCGGGCCGCCCTTGAAGATGGTCTCGATCTCCTTCTTCATGCGCTGCTCAATCGCCGGCGATTGAACGCCGGCGCGCCGGTCGGTGAGGATCTTGTTCAGATTCGGGCTGAGGCTGAACTTGTAGTAGTTGCCGTCTTGGGACAGGTAGTAGCAGGACCGCACGAGTTCTTCGAGCACCGTATCGACGTTTGGCAACAGAAGCTCCGGTGAGCCAACCGCCATTTTGATCTCGGGCACTGAGGCACGGTGTTTCGACTGCCCGCCGTTCGATTCGAACAGGATCGACGTCGTTACCTTCTGATGCAGTCGGTACTTTTTGATCTCGTCCGATGCTTCTCGGTCACGCCGTAGAGACCAGGCGTCGCTCTTGCCGGCAATGTCCGTGGTCACCGGGCCTTCCAAGTCGTTCGAGCCAAGCTCCTCAAACATGGCGGCGCGGAAAGTCGGGTCCTCGATCGGTGCTGACCCGAGGCCAATGAGTTGATCTCCTTTGCTGCCCGCCCGCTGGTGCTCTTTCTGGAAGGCGTAAGCCACCCATATCGCCAGCAGCCGCAGAATCCCGCGTGTGCGCTGGAAGCGCGGGAGCGACTGCCACTTCCGCTCGAACACCGAGAGCACTGCGGGGTGGAATGGATACGCTGCGAGGAACAACTCGCGGGCGTTGCTGGCGTCAACCCCACTCAGCTCGGTAGCATGATCGATCGCCCAATCGGCGTATTCGAGCGCAACCTTGCGACCATCCTCGGGCAATCCACTCCACTCGAAAAGCCGTCGGCGGATGATCTCAGCCGACTCGGTCTCCGCGGCCATCATGATCGCCCGGCCCAGACGGTTCAGCAAATGCTTGAAACGCTCGAAATCCCCAGTATCTTTGAGGGTCATTTCGGTCGTAATCGACGCCGGCAGAGACACACACAGCACAACGTTCTCACGGGCTCTGGCCTCTTCTGCAAGGTTGTTCAGGAAGCGATACAGTTCGTCAGCCAGGCCGAACTTGCGACCTCCGCTGATGTAGTTGAGCAGTTCATCCATCAGGATGAGGACAGGACCGTCGGGCAGCATCTTGCGGATTACGTCGCCGCCGGGTCCGACCTTCTGGGCGTCGTGTTTCTCAACGGCCTTGAACAACTCGGCGCCGCCGAGCTGCCACGCGATCTCTCCCCAGGGCGTTTTGCGCACAGGCTCCCCGTTTCCACCGCGGCCATCGAGCACGTCGAACTCGGTTCCCACGAAAACAGCCACGTCGGCGTGCTCGATGGTCGAAACCTGGGCCTTCTGGAGAATGCCGTTGACGCCCTTCCACGCCTTCGCCGTGTCGCCGCCTTTCGCGAGGTGATAGAGCGCCGTGAGCGCGTGCGTCTTGCCGCCCCCGACCTGAGTGGCCATGTTGAACACCGCCGACGTTTCAACCTTTATGCCAGCCAGGCGCCGAACAACCTGCGAAGAGAGGTCCAGCAAGGCCTTGGTCATGAACGTTCGGTCGAAGAACCGCTCGGGGCGCGTGTAGTCCTCGTGCGCCCGGCCGAATCGCACGTGATCCAGGTGCACGGCGAATTCCGACGCATCCAGCGGACGGTTCTCCCGCAGATCCTCGCGGGGTGTCACCACGTGATACCAGGGCTTCAGCTTGGCCATGAGTACATACCTCGACTTTGTCGCTCAGCGGGGCCGGTTCAGCCCCAGTTCGTGAATCGCTCAAAGGCCCCGATGTTCGGGTTCAGGCGCCACACTTTGAAATAGCCGTAGGGGAACGTCTCGCCTTCGCCGCGGCTGCCGGTGATGAGCAGCGTACGGTCGTCAAGCGTCTGCCGCTGCTCGATCGAGTACCCATCGATCACTTCTTGCTTCAGGGATCGCACCAACTCTTGTACCTGCTGCCAGTCATTGCGATAGGCGAACACCACGCGCAGCTCGGCGCGCACGCAGATCACTTTCCACAGCGAGTAGGCCGCCCGCCCGCGCTGGTTCTCCAACTCGAACACGGCCAGCGGGAACGGCCACGCAGGCCCGCCTTCGCCTGCGGCCGGCGGAAACGCCATTACGTCGATGCCGAGATACTCCTGACCGGCTTTCGGAAGCAGCGTCAGATTGTGCCCCTTCGCTGCCGTTGGCCAGTCGAGCGCCTCGCAGCTCGCTACGACGACATCCGTCAGCAGCCGCGTCCAGTCGCCAAGGTTCCCGCTCAGTGACACCTCCTTGAGCGGCTCGGACACATCCCGAACTTGGAGACTCCCGACGAAGCTGCCGATCCACTCGCCCGCAAGATCGTCTTGCCCGGGGCTGTTCAAGTCCAGATTCTCCGTTTCCTTCGGCGTGCTTAGCCTCCCGCAAACGCTGTAACGCATTGGCGACAAAGAAGTTACAAAAACCAACGCTTCCTTCTCACACTTACCCCCAAAATGTTGTACACTTATATTGATGCTCCGTTACGGAGCAGTTGGTCCTGGCCTCATGGCTCAGGACTTGGCCTCTGATCCCGTGAGCCGACTAATCACGGGATGTTTTTATGCGCCCAAGCTTGGCGACCTGTTTGACAGAAACGGCGAACATCGCCAAACCCAGCAAGGTAGGCTGTGGAGAACCACCACCCGTCCCTTCTTGACGACGGTTCCAACCACACAACATATCGCTCTGGCCGAACGAGATACAGGCGTTGATTCAGGATTCGCCCCTTCTTATCGCGGCGCTCGTCTTTCGGAGGTATGACCCAGCACTCACTGTCTTCGATCTCCCCTGCGATGACCGGGCCGATCCATGCTACGCGCTCGCCCCGTAAGCGGTCAAACTTGTCTTTGGCGTACGGCCGGCTCGTCTTCTCGCGCGAGGTGCCGAAAGCGTGGTCGTAGCGCGACTCGGTGAAAACAACATCTGTGTCGTCGTGAGCCGGTCGGACGCCAATGCGACGTGACTCCTGGCCCCGGTCGAGATAAAGCTCGATGTACTTCTCGAAGACGAATTGGTCAGCCTCCTCGTCAGACATTGCCGACAGATCGATCAGCAGTGAGGCAAGCCTATTATCCATGCCACTCACTCCAGATCGATCTTGAAGATGTTGAACTTCTGCGCCGCCAGTCCCGTACTCGTGCGCAGAGTGGGAAACCCAGCCTTGCTGGCGATGTACTGAGTGAGCGCCTCCTTCGGACTGCCCGGCCTCGTGCCGTTGTACGCAGCCGCAACCGCGCCCGTGAAAAGATCACAGAGCTGAGCGAGCGGTGACTCCCACGAGTCAATCACCGTCAGGTCAGCGATCCAGGCGATGCCGCGCAGGTGCCGCTCCAAGTACGTTCGAAGCGTGGTGTAGCGGTCAGCCCCTCGGTTCTGCTTGTAATCCAGCAGGATCAGGTACTCCGCTCGTTCTTCGAGCCATTTCTCCAGCATCTCGTAGTAGAACTTGTAGAATGCCAACTCTCGGTCTTTTCCGTGATGCTCCTTCATCCGCACCTTGGCTTGCTCAACCACGATCGTGCGAAAACGCAAATCCCGCTGCTCGAAGAGGAAATCGACGAGGGCCTTGTAATCATCGAGGTGCTTGGCGCTGGTCTTGGTCCACTTCACCTCGCCGCGCAAGCCGCGCCGCTCGCAGAGTTGGCGGAATGCCCGGGTCAATTCGGGCTTCTTCTCACGGGGCAGCCGCAGACTTCCGATCGACATCCAGTCGTGATGGCCGGTCAGGTCGTGGCAGCTCTCATCGCAATAAACGACGACCCTTGGAATGGGCGCCGGAGCCGGCGGTGTTTGTGGTTGGACCTGTGTCATAGGCCGAGTCCTTTCTTCCGACCGAGGACGCCGTCGACCCACCGCTTCTCATCGCTGCCGGCAGGGTACAGGGCCGAGAGCGACTGGGCTAGTTTCCAGAAGCGGGCGTCGGTGCCCGCGCCGTCTTCGACGAGGAAGCGTTTCAGTGCTTCGCCGCGGCCGGCGGCGAATAGGATCATGGCTTGGTGGATGCGGTCCAGGGCGGTTTGGCCCATGGGCATGCCGCCGAGTGCCCAGCCGCCGGACTCGGCCATTTCCTCGGCGGCCTCCAGCTCGGCGAATAGGCTCAGTTGCGGGTCCTTCTTCTTCTTCTTTTTCCGCCCCAGCGGTTCGCCGGGTTCGGCGTCCTTGCCGAACAGGTGCCGTGTGCGCTCGGAGACGCCGAGCAGGCGGGCCTTGTCGCCCTTGACCTCCACGACCGTCGGCAGCTTGTCCAGGTGCGCACCGAGCCCCTGAGCGATCTTCCGTGCTGCGTCGAATTCCAGGACGTAGCCGGCAGCCTTGGCCTTGCTGCTCCCCGAATCCTCGTCGCCCTCGGCGTCGTCTTTCTTAGAGGAAGCCTCTCCGTTGCCGTTAGCGACCGGGGCCGCCCCGAGCGTCCACAGCCACATAGCCGTCAGGCGGGCGTCGGGCTCCAGGCCGCTGGCGTCGGCGTCTTTGAACAGCAGCGACAGGGCCTCCTTCGACACCGCCGCCCAGACCTGCTCCAGGTACTCACCCAGTGTGACCACCTCGCCGCTGGCCTTCTCGACGCGACTGTAGCGGCTGAAGACCTCCAGCGCCGGGCCAAGGCAAGCGAAGATCGCATCGGCGCCGACGACGCCCTCCTCGGCTAAACGCGGCATCCAGGCGTGGATGCGCTGCGGAAGCTCGGCAAGCACTTCGCGCCATTCGCCGATGTCGTCTTCGCGGACGGAGCCGTCTGGGTTCTCACGCGGGCGACAGGCGATGTGGACGCTGGAGCCCAGCCGCGCTTGTCCCTGGGCCGCCACGCGCGCCTCGCGCTCCGTATCAATCGGCCAAGAGCCGGTAATCACGAAGCCGGCGTCGATGACCGCCTTCAGGATCGCTTCCCAGCTCGCGGTTGTCTTGCTGGCGAAGACAATTATCCCGATGCCGTTCGGCGCCAGCACGCGCCGGCCCTCGGCGAAGGCCTTGGTCAGTTCGCGTTCATAGAAGGCGATGTCCTTGGTGGACTGGCTCAACCTGTGCGGCCGATCGACGACGATTTCAGCATCCTTGGGGACGCCCGTGTCGCCGAAGAGCGCGGGGTGGACATCGCCGAGCGTGCGACGCATCCAGACGTAGAAAAAATCCGAAAGATAAGCATATGGCACGGCGTCGTAGTATGGCGGATCGGTCACGAGCGCCGCAGCACCGTCGTCCGGCAGTGGGTGAGAGGTCGCCGACGCCTGCTCGACGTGGCCCGTTGTTGCGTAATTGGTGGTGTTCGCGTCAATCACGCGCGCGACCCAATCCAGTGCGCCGTCGAAGTTCCCGGAGGAGTCCGTAAAGAGGCAGCATTCCGGGAATTCCCATACGATCGGCACGGCCTGACGCCCGAACGTGTGCGCGACGAACTCGCCCCCGCTCGACCAGATCGCCAACGACGACAGGTAGTCGGCTTGCCTACCCAATACCATGGCCAGGCACGTCGCCACTGCCTCGGCCAAACCCCCATCCGGCCCGTCCGGAAACGAAAACCGCGCTGGCGGCCCCGAAAAGGCGGTTTCGGCCCCGGCGGCGTCCTCCCCGCGCGAAATCGCTAACGCCCTCTCAGTTTTTCCGGAAAGCTTGATCAGCGGCACGCCCTTCCATGCCACGCTCTCGAATATGCTCCCGCGCAGCTCTTGTTGCAGATCGACTTCCGCCAAGAGCGCTACGAGCAGACCAAGTGCAATCGCATCGAACGGCAAATACAGCGAACCATTGTCCATTCTTATTTGTCCGCTGCCCCGCCCGCTATCGCGCAGCACGGCCGGTATTTCGCACTCATGCGCAAGCTTGCAGCGGACGATGTGGTAGATGACCTGCTGGAACGAGTAGAGGGCGATGCCGCTCGCGTTGCGCACGTGCGGCTCGATCTCGCGCCCCTTTTCGTCGTGGATCGGATTGAGCGCGAAGTACATGTTTAGAATGGCGAGGCCGTTGAATGCAGCGCGTGTGATCAGCTCCATCCGTTCATGGACGAAGCGCTGGTACGCGGATCGCCCCGAGACCCCGTAGACATCCTTCGCTACGCGATCGATCGCCGCGCACAGGGGCAGCAGGGCCGACTCGGCATCGTTCTTAATGAACATCGCTTCAGCTACCTCTATCAGCCGTTTGGCAAGGCCGGACTTGGCGGCATCACCGCTCGCCCGTATGTCGATGTCATCCGCCACCGGCTCGGTTGGAATCGCTGCTGGGTGCAAGCATCGCGCCGCTACCTCGCGCACGAGCCGGGCGAGCGTGGTTAGGGCCAGCGCCTGCCGGGGCGAGAAGAGGTCGCCCCAACGCTCCATGCCGTAGATCGGGACGCTGATGCGGCGGAGTTCGTTGAGCGAGATGACCTCATCGGGAACCAGGCTCCGCCGAGTCGCCGCTCCCTCCGCGCCAGCGGCTGCGCTCCGCCGCCCTGCGGCGCGCCCCTTCTGTGAACGCTCCGTTCCGTCCGCGCGTTCGCGCCGCTCCAGCTCCGCCGCCGCCGCGTCGAACGCCGTCTGGTCGGCCTTCGTCGGCAGGCGGTAGAAGCGGCCCTTCTCGTCGGCGCGGGTCGTCACGACACAGAACAGGCGGGCGTCGGCGGCGCCGCCGCGGCGCTGTTTGAGCTGCGCCCGGACGGAGTCCACCTTGGTCGTGAACCCGGTGACCGGGCAGGTCGCGCTGCCGCGGGCGACCGTGCCGCCCTCGACTTCGCTGTCCTTCGCGGGCTCGAAGATCTCCAGCAACGGACGCTTCACGCGTTTGGCGACGGGCTGGCCGTCCTCGACGTGCGTAACCTCGATCGTTCTCGTCTTGACCTTCTCCTGATCGTCGCGCACCCATCGCAGAGCCCGCTTGCGGCCGGCCTTCTTCGCCAGCCACAGGGAACGCATCAGCGGAACCTCGACGGGGATTTCGCCCGTGCTGGGTGCCTCCGACAGAATCGTCCGCGCCCATAGGTACGCGATTGGCATCGCGCCGTCGGGGTCCTTGGGATAGAACTGGGTCAGTTCCTTCTCAGCCTGCTCCTTGACCCACTGGCCCCACTTGCGGACCTCGTCGGCGAGCTTCTGGCCGTATTTGGGGATGTACTCCAGCACGACCTTGTTGAGCAGGACGGCGACGGGGTTGAGGTCGGAAGCGAACGCATCGGCCCCGACCCGCAGGGCCTCCAGCGGGATCGACCCGCCGCCGGCGAACGGGTCCACCACCAGCGGCCGCGAGCCCGGCTCGCCGCCGAGCGCTTCGTGCGCCGCCTGTGTCAGCGCCCGGGCCGTCTCCAGAAAGGCCGGATCGGTCGAGTTGTCCCAGTTGGCAAAATCGGCGATGAAGTCGAGCAGCACCCGGCGGAGTTCAGCCGGGTCGTCGAGCCGGGCCGAGTTCTTCTGGATCGCGACCAGCCGCCCGAACGACTCTTGGCTGACGCCGTTGTGGCCGGCATGCCGCTCGGCCCACCGCCGCATCTGCGTGCGGGCTTCGTCCAGAAACCGCCGAGGCCGAATCGTCACGCCCTCGCCAGGCTTACACCCACGCGGAGCCCGAATCTCCGGACCTGCCTGCCGACGGGCACGGCCTGCCTCTCCTTCGCCACCGCCAGCCTCCGCTTCTTTCAGCCACGCGGTCAGGTCCTCCGGGTCAGGCCACAGTGATGCGCAGATAACCGCCCGGCAAGCTGCCAACGGCCGGCGCGCCCACCAGCTGTGCAAGGTCGAGATATGCCCATGCCGAATCGACTTCTCCCGCCGCGCGTGCGCCGAGATCCTGGC
>JAUWNF010000565.1 GCA_030612785.1 Phycisphaerales bacterium | reverse complement strand
CGGAGCCCTTTCAGTTCTCACCGCCAGAGGCGGTGGATTAACGAGGATTTAGTCATTCGTGACGGCTTCAGATGTAGCGTCACCCCTTGTGGGTGGCGAAAAACGCAGGTGCGCCGCCCACAAGGGGCGACGCTACAGATTCAACCGGCAGCCTGGTAAGGGAGCGAATAGCTCAGAGCGCGTGCCATATAACCGCTCCCTCACGGTCGCGATTCGTCAAGCCGCGGCTCGGTCAAGCCATCAACATCGCCAAACGCGTCCGCGATACGCACCTACGCGTTGAGCAACTCCGCGAGTGCCCGGACGGTCCGGGCGGTGGCGCCCTGGTTTTCGAGGAGCACCTGGCGGGCACGTTGGCCGAGCCCGGTAGGGTGCGTCTTGGACGCACCATTGTTTGCTGGTGCGTCAGGGACGCACCCTACTGGCGCGTCGGGGACGCGCCCTACGCCTGTTGGTGCGTCAGGGACGCACCCTACGGCGGCGACGGTGTCGGCTAGTTCGGCGGGCGTGCGAACCACGCGAATGGCGTCCTTCGCCCGCAGGCAGTCCACCGGCATCTGGAAGTTGTCCATGTGCGGTCCGACGATCATAGGCCTGGCCAGGGCGGCGACCTCCATCGGGTCCGAGCCCCCCATAGGCACCAGCGAGCGGCCGACGAACACGACCCCGGCGAGAGTGTAGAACTTGCGCAGCTCGCCCATCGTGTCGCCGAGGAAAACGGTCCTGGGTGATGCGGACGGGGCCCTCGGCGAGCCGTCCGCATGTTCGCTGCGCCGGACACACTCGAACCCGCGGTTGCGGATCAGCGCCGCCACCTCAGCGAAGCGCTCGGGCTTCCGTGGGACAATTGCCAGTGACACAGGCGTGTCACCCGAGGCCAAGAGCTTCTCGTAGGCCTCCAGGATCAGGGTTTCTTCTCCGGGACCGGTGCTGCCGCAGACCCACAATGGTCGCTCGCGGGGGATGCCCATTGCTTCGGCCAAGGCATCCGCACCGGGGACGGCATCGACCACCTCGGCCGAATCCCATTTCAGCGAGCCGGTAATCGTGATGCGGTCGGGGGGGGTGCCCAGGCGTTCAAAGCGCTCGGCGATAGCCTGGTCCTGTGCCCCCACCCAGGCGAGTTGCGAAAACATCGCCCGAGTTACCACGCCGAGCCGTGCCAGCCGGCGGGCGCTGCGCTCGGTCAGGCGCCCGTTGATCACCGCCACCGGAATGTCGCGTCGGCGGGCGAGGCGCACCAGGTTCGGCCAAACCTCCAGTTCGACCAGCACGATCAGCGACGGACGGATTCGGGCAAGGGCGCGGCCGACCATCCAACTGAGGTCCAGCGGATAACGGAACACGCGCTCGGGCGGGTACAGCTCACAGCCGCGGGCGTATCCGGTGTCGGTGGTGGTGGAAACGACCACCTCGCAATCGGGCACCGCCAGGCTCAGTTGGCGGACCAACTCCGGCGTACAGTTGATCTCGCCCAAAGACACGGCGTGCAGCCAGATGCGTCGCCTGGAGGTCGGGGGCAGTTGCACGTGCCCGCAGCGCTGGTGCCAGCCGTGACGGTTCTTCTTCTGCACCACCATCTGGTAAACCAGCACAGGCAGGTAGAACACGCCGGCTAGAAGGTACGCGATGTTGGCAATCCAGGTCATGACGTCTGATCGTAGAGGACGGCTTTGCCGGGGGCAAGCGGTCTCAGGGTTTTCCCTAATAGCACCGCTGGTCGTCGGTTGGTAGAGTTATAGATACAGTGCCTCCTCCGACCGGGAGAGAGAGGGAGAGGTCTGTGTTTCGACTTGAGGCCGCCTGCTCGCCGAATGCCTTTCCCCGGCGGACAGGCGGTTCTCCTGCGCTGGTCGGGGCAGAGCGATATTCAGAGCTGGTCATTGCATCCCAGTTTGGCGGTTGCGCCTCGCTCCGGACTCCGGCAGTGGAGACCGAGTGCCATCTTGAGTCACTGAGCTTCGCGTTCCGAAGGAGGCGTGCTCAACGCAAAGTCCAACAGGACAACTGCCGAGCGGTTTCCGCGGTCAGGATGCGCATCGCCGCGTCCGTTTGGCACGGTACCGATGCGTTGGGACCCGCGATGGTAAAGTACGCATCGAGCACGGACCGGCACCGCTCCGCTCCCGGCCCCGCACTGCCGGCGATGGCAATGCCCGGGACGTTACCAGCTCGGGCACATCGCGCCCCGCCCCAGACCACTTTGCCCATCAAGGATTGGGCGTCGAGTCGACCCTCACCGGTGATCACCAGGTCAGCGTCGCTGATTCTCTCAGCCAAAGCCGTCGCCGCGAGGATGCCATCGACTCCTCGATGAAGCTCCGCGCCGGTGAACGCTGCCAACCCCGCGCCGAGACCGCCCGCGGCGCCGGCGCCGGCGAGGTTGGTCACGTCTGCCCCCAGGTCACGGGCGATGACTCGGGCCAGATGTGCGAGGTTGCGATCGAGCACTTCCACCTGCGCGGGCGTTGCGCCCTTCTGCGGACCGAACACGCGCGCGGCGCCGCGGTGGCCGCAAAGCGGATTGTCCACGTCGCACCATACAACTATTTCGGTGTCAGCGACGCGACGGTCGCGATCGGCCATCTTGATGCGGGCGACATGGTCCAATTCCCCACCCGCCAGGCCGGGCGGCAGCACCAAACCGTTCGCGTTCAGGAAACGTACACCAAGCGCCTGGGCGCAGCCGCACCCGCCGTCTATCGTGGCGCTGCCCCCCACGCCGATCAGCATCCGAGTCACGCCCGCGTCGAGGGCGGCCGAAATCTGCTGACCACAGCCGTACGTCGAAGTGCGGGTCGGATCGCGCTGGGCGGGACGAAGCCGGGGCAGGCCTGAGGAAGCGGCCATTTCGATAACCGCCGTCCGCCCATCGGCGAGCAGGCCAAACTCTGCGGTCAACGACCGGCCCAGGGGGCCC
>JAUWNF010000619.1 GCA_030612785.1 Phycisphaerales bacterium | reverse complement strand
CGTCCCACACGATGTCCATCACCCCGCCGCCGACGTTGTGCTGGAGAATGCCGAGCAGCTTGTTGACCGCGGTGCGGGTGGGAAGTATCTGCTTGTCCGACTTGCCCAGCCGCCACAAGCGGATGACGTTGATCACCCCGTCGAGCGCGGCCATGTCGGCCAGGCGCATCTTCTCTTTGAACAGGATGTCGTCGAGGATGCCGAACAGGAACGGAGTGGACCAGTCCTCCCAGTCGTCCTTCTTGTAGTGCGAGACGTGGACGTTGTCGGGGTCCAACTCGACCAGCTTGTTGCGGGAGCCGGCCGCGGTCCTGATCTCCGGGGGCAGCTTGGCGACCAGTTCCTTCTCGATCTTGCCCTTCGGCCGATTGATCGCGCGGGCCAGCTTCGAGGGTAGCCGGATTCCCACGCGGGTGGTGCCGAAGAACTTGCCCACATCCCCGCCGAGCTTCTCGACGATGGTCGGCGAGATGAACGTGTACCGCCAGGGGATGGTGCGCTTGTTGGTGGTCTTTTTCCGCTTCTTGAGCCGCTCGACCGGTTCCAGACCGTCATCGTCTGCCCTGGTGAACTCCTTCTTGACCGGCAGGGTGATCCGGGCCTTGCGGCGCCGGACGATCACGTTGGCGTCGCGGAGCATCAGCCGCATGAAGTCGTGAGCCCGGTCCTGAAGATCCACCCGCCGGGCCCACTCGCGGTAGAACCGCTGCTGGGTCTTGATGGGGTGCTGGAGAGTCAGACCCTCGCTGGCGAAGTCGGCCATTAAATCGATGATGTTGCGCACCAGCCCGATCTTGCGATACACCGCCTGGCAGGCCCGGATGATGTCCCCGAACTCGGTGGGCAGCTTCTCCTCTTCCCGGTGCCGGTCCCAGTCGTGCCGGTTGAATCCGGTCTTGACCCTGGTTGACGAAGCCAGCGTTCGCTGGCTGCCGTGGGTGATGGCAACTTCATCGGGCAAGGTGTAGTCCTTCAAGCCCTCTCCAGCCGTAACGTAGAGCGGCTCGGTTTTCGGTTTATCAGGTTCTTTGGCCATGCGACTCTCCCCCCGAACGCGGTTGGACCGCGATTCTCCTACTGGGCTAATACACCAGCCTGCCTCCTCTGACCGTTACTGTTCACCCGCTATTTGATCTGCTCGCCGTTCTTCGTGGCACCCAATGCACTATCGCCGCGCAACCAGTCGCGGGCATTGATCATCCTGTTCGCGCCCGGTCCTTTGTAGAGGCCCTCGCTGGGATCGGTGCGGGTGATGGCGACGTTGCCGGCCACGTCTTCGTAGTCGATCTCCACGTTCGGAGTCACCGTCGTGTCGTGGACGTAGCGATGGGCGAACATCAGGCTGGAATAGCGGTCCTTGCGCAGACGCCCTTTGCGCGGCCGCCCTTCGACCGTGCCGGCGCTGACTCGTTGCGGCGTGTCGAACTTCTCCTTGCCCGTCGCGGTCTGCTGCATCTGGATGGTGCAGAGCTCGTTCTTGAGTTCCTCGATGTTGGCCACGCAGTCCTCGAACGTGTCGATGGTCACGTTCAACACCTTTTCGATTTCCAGGGCCGCCTGCATCCTGACCGTATCGAACGCCGGGAAGAGCAGCGTCCTGGTCTCGAAGGCCTTGTGCAGGAACAGGTTGGTCTGGGCGTTCCACTCGTTGGTCTGCTTGACCAGGTGGAGGATGTGGGGGCCGTCCGTCTCGCCGTCGGTGTGCTTGGGGTCGTCGAAGTCGATCACCTCGTAGATGGGCTTCTCAGCCTTGTCCTTGTCGAGCAGGTCGGTGTTGCGCAGCATCTCGGCGATGGCCGGCCCGCCGCCCTGACTGTCCATCTCGATTCGCACCGGCCCGAACAGGCCCACCAATTCCCGGATCTTCGAGCAGCAGTAGGCGTAGTAGTCCCGCGCCGTAATGACGCCGAGCCGCTTGCGGCGGTCGAACTCCTTACGGTTCACCGCCCAGCAGTGCACGATCCGGGCATGGTGCGGCCACACCTCGACCACGGTGATGGCCAGGTTGTCCCGCTCCGCCGCCGGGTCGATACCTATGACGTACTTGCGACCGCTCTTGCCACGCATCAACGGCGTGAATGCTACGGCCCCATCGGGCGTGTCGATCGGCCGGGACTCGGACGTCGTGCAGGCCTCGATTAGACTGCGGGTGTAAAATCCGTCGCTATCGACCACAAAACAAGCCGCGTATTCCATTTGAAAGACGCTCTTGGGAAGAATCGCCTTGGCGTGGGCGAGCTGGCGCTTGTCCAACAACCCGGCGGGCACGTGCGTGTACGGAATCCGAATGACGGCGTAATCGCGCCAGTCGAAGTCCTCGGGCACGCCGGTTTCGCTGCCGAAGATCTCGGCCACTCGCTCGGGGTCACCCTTGCTCCGGACAATGTTCCGCCACATCTCGAACCGCCGGGCGAAGTGGTTGAAGGCGTAGTAAGCCGTGCCGGAGTAGATGATCTGGTTACCGCCGGCCTTCGCCCCCAGGACCTGCTTGCGAATCTCCAGCG
>JAUWNF010000032.1 GCA_030612785.1 Phycisphaerales bacterium | reverse complement strand
GACCTTGGACTTTGGACCTTGGACTTTGGACCTTGGACTTTGGACCTTGGACTTTGGACTTGACGCATGACCAACACCGCCGCGAGACTTTCCGCCTGGGCCTGGCACCTGATACCCGCCAACCCCATTATCGTGCGCGTGGTTCAGGGCGCCGCCCGCCGCCCCCGACATCTGTGGATGCGCTTCGCCTATCTGGCGGTTCTGTTCCTGGTCATTCTGGTGGGAGCCTTCAATGTCTCCGCCACCGCCTCGCTGGCGGATCTGGCCAAGCAGTCGTCGGCCACCTTCAAGATGGCGTCGATCGCGCAGTTGGTGCTGATGTGCTTTCTCGCTCCGGTGTTCACCGCGGGCGCGATCACGCAGGAGCGCGACGCCCAGACGTTCAACATTCTGCTCGCCACCCCGTTGTCCAACGCGCAGATCGTCTTCGGGTCACTCTTGAGCCGCCTGTACTTCGTGGTGGTGCTGCTGCTCGCCGGGCTGCCGATCTTCTTTGTGACCATGATCTACGGCGGGGTCACCGCCACCCAGATCGCCGGCAGCTTCGCCATCGCCGGCGGCACCGCCGTGCTGACCGGTTCGCTGGCCATCGCCGTCAGCATGATCCGCGTGGGCACGCGCCGGACGATCTTCTCGTTTTACCTCGTCATCGGGTTGTACCTGTTGGCGGTGTACGGCTTGGGAATCTGGAAGCACACGTGGATTCCGGAGGCGCCGGTCAGCGCGGCGGGCGACAAGATGAGTTGGCTGGCGCCGTTTCATCCGTTCCTGGCTTTGGACGTGGCACTCAATCGCATCCAGGCCCCCGCCTTCGGCGCGTTGGGTGGGCACTCGACGGCGGCAAAGTACGTGCTGGCCTATCCGCAGACCACCTACGTGGTCCTCACCTTGATCCTGTCGTTCTTGCTGACCGTCCTGAGCATGTTTTTTGTGCGTCGTGGGGCGCTCGAGGGGGAGACTTCCTTCCTCAGTGACCTGCTCGATCGCCTGCGGCGCCGACCGCTCGGCGAGCGCACGCAGAAGCCCCGCCGCGTCTGGAAGAACCCCATCGCCTGGCGCGAAGCCGCCACCCGCGCGACCGCCGCCAGCAAGGGCGTGGTTCGATATGCCATTATTGGTGGCGGGGTTTGCGCCGCCGTGCTGGTACTGCTCCAATACCACACCGGTTTAAGTGTCGCCGCCACACGCCTCTGGCTCGCCGGCATCATCATGGTCGAGTTCGGAATCATCCTGCTGGTCGCCACCAATACCGCCGCGACCGCCATTACTAAAGAGCGCGAATCGCAAGCCATGGACCTCCTGCTGGCTACGCCCTTGTTGGCCAAGGACCTGGTGTGGGGCAAGCTGCGCGGGCTGGTCAGCTTTACCCTGCCGCCCCTCTGCGTTCCGGTAGGCAGTCTGCTCCTCTTCGGGATGTACGACTTCTTCAAAGGAGCCAAAGTGCCGGTGGTGTCCCTCGAAGTATGGTTGGAGTTGGGCGTGCTGATGGTGGCCTACGCCGCGTTCGCCTGCATGTTGGGCCTGCACTTCTCGCTGCGCATTAACCAGACGGTCAAGGCCGTCATGGTCAGCGTGGGCGTGATGGCCCTCATCTGCCTCGGGTCCTTCGGGCTTGCGGAGGGGATCATCGGGAGCGTCGATGCCGGGGGCGCCTTCCTGGCCGCCTTCACCCCCTTTAGTGCCATTTACGTGCTGGTGAATCCCGCGACGCTCTTCAACGACAACGCCAAAGACCTGGCCGCCAACCTCGGTGCGGTTCGCGGATTCGCGTTCGTCGGGTCGAGCATCGCCGCCGCCATCGTCTACGGCATCGTGGCGGGAATGTACAAGTCCATGGTCCGCAACTTCGACATGATCGTCCGCAAACAGTCCGGTCAATAGCCCGGATTTCTCACCACCGAGAGCGCCGAGAGCGCCAAGGAAGAAAACCATCCCTTATTCATTCTCTGTGGCCTCTGCACCTCTGCGTGAGGTATTTGTTTGGTTGCGGCCCGAGGCCGCGCTGTGCTCTCGGCGCTCTCGGTGGTGAGAAACCCGGGCTGGCACTGTTAGCCGGGCAAAGCGGCGCGCCCGGTGGGCGCGCTCGACGCCGGTTGCGATGGCGCCGTCCCCCACTCCGATCACCGTCCTCAATGGCCGGCGAAACAGAATGGGGCACCCGCTGCCTATTGCCTGTTGTCTGTTGCCTTTGGTTGCGGCCGAAGGCCGCACCATGACATCAACTCTGGCTCAACGTCCAGTCGGGCTCGGGCTTCCCCAAGCGCCAGGGCCTGCTGCTCGAGCGCCCGGCGATCGTTCTCAATGGCGGCGCGGGCGGCTTCCACGGCGGCCTTTTCCTCTTCGAGTTGCTGTTCCCGCCGCTCCAATTCCAAGACCCGGGCCTTCAGTTCCGCCTCCAGGGCGGCCGAGTGGTCTTCGCCGAGGCCGGCGCCTATGGCGACCTCTCCGGTGGCGTTCTGTGGCGAAGCAGCGCTCCTGGCGGCGCCCGCAACGACCATCTCGAAAGGCCCCACCTTCAGGCAGTCCCCAGGGCTCAAGGCCGCCAGAGTCTCGCGCCGCCCGTTAACCCAGGTCCCGGTCCCGCTACTCAGATCGAAGACCGCCAGGCTCCCCCCAATACACACCAGCGCCGCATGAACTAGTGAAACATCCGGATGATCGAGTTGAATCGAAACGCAGGGGCGGCTGCCGATGATGGTCACCGCCCGCTCGACGGTCCAGTGGTCGAAGGAATCCGGCCGATGCAGGACAACTGATTCCGGCAGCGCCAGCGGGTCGCGATAGCGAATGCCGGTGTCCGTGTCCCCCGGACCTAGGCCCAGCACCTGGATCGCGATTTGAATCGTCGTATCACCCAGGCGGAGGACGTCGCCGTCGTCGAGGATCATGAGGTCCCCCCGCTTTCCGTTGCGTCGGATACCGTTCGTCGAATGCAGGTCCTTGAGCAACACGTCGCGCCCGGTATTAACGATGATGCAGTGGGCGCGGCTGACATCTTCCTTGGCGAGCACAATGTGCGCCAGGCGCGAGGCGCCGATAAAGGTCACCGGTCGGCGCAGGTTCCAGGTCTTCTGCCGAGCCGTCCCCAGCCCGGCGGTGATGCGAATCTTCGGTGCGGTGGGCGGCAGGGTTACGGCGCTGGGGCGCTCGGGCGTGGATACATTGGGCATGGCTTCTTTTCCTCGGAGCGACGAATGCGGACCGAACCGGGACGACGCCGACTTACGGGTTGAGGTTTGGCATATGGGTAGTCACTCACCGCGCACCCAAGGTAGCCCGAGGCCTTTGCCGGCGGTGGTACCGGGAACCCGGGTTAGGTAGAATGTACGATTGGATCGGACCGGAAGCAAAAGCGTACCGAGCCCTCTGGAGTTACGCGTCTGGTAACCCGGAACTAGCCGCAACCACGCCCGATAAGTCCGCGCTCGATTCGGCGGGCGGCTGATGGTAGAATTGCGAAACGCAAGGTCTTGCCTGTGAAGCGGATACGATGACGAACGCGCCCCACTGTGTATTATTCTCCGGCATTTATGCGTTTGGAGCGTTCCTCGGCCTGCCTCCGGCGGCGACCACTGGTAAGAACGCACCTGCCGAGAAGCAGGCCACGACCACTCAGCCTGAAGCGCCACTTCCTAGTATAGTTTTCATTATGGTTGACGCGCTGCGCGCCGACGGCTTGGGCGTTTATGGAAACACGAGGGGTTTGACTCCCAGTATCGATGCCGTTGCGGCCCGGGGAGTCACTTTTGACCGGGTTATCGCCCAGGCCCCGTGGACGCAGCCGTCGGTCGCATCGCTCTTCGTGTCGCGCTATCCCGGCGTGCACGGGATCACCGAGTATCGGAAGGGCAAACGGGCCAAAACTGTCTTGCTCGACGATTCGTTCCAAACCCTGGCAGAGTCGCTGCACGAACGTGGCTATGCCACCGCGGCGTTCGTGGCCAATCCCTGGTTGCGCAGCAAGGCCGGCTTCGCCCAGGGCTTCGAGCACTTCGACGCCAAGTTCGCCAAGAACACCACCCCGGGCTCGGTGATCAACGATGCGCTCATCGCCTGGCTGAAACGGCGTGATCCGGCCAGACCGTTCTTCGTCTACCTCCACTACATGGACGTCCACGGCCCGTACGATGCGGGTCCCGAGTTCCTCGACGTACTTCTCGAGGCGGTGGACAGACTGCCAACCAGACAAAGACTAACCAAAGAGGCACTCGACGCGCAGCCCGAGTACCTGCGCACTACCCCTCAGGGGCGGGCGAACGCCCAGCGCCATAAACGCTTGAAGAAGTACCGCGAATACTGGGTGGCCCGATACGAGGCCGGGGTCCGCGAGTTGGATCATCACCTCGCTGACTTGCGCGCCCGTCTCCGGAAAATGGGTTTGTGGGACCAGGCGTACGTGATTATCACCGCCGACCATGGCGAAGCGCTCTGCGAACACCATCTGTGGGATCATGGTCACAGCGCCCATCATACCGATTTGCACGTTCCGTTGATCCTGTACCAACCGGGCGTGTTGCCCGCGGGCAAGCGGGTGCGCGACACGGTCCGTCTGATCGACGTGATGCCCACGATCCTGGAGCAGTTGCACCTTCCGGTCCCGCCGGGAATACAGGGGGTATCGCTGTGTGCTCACCTCACCGGCCAACCGCTGAAACCGGTGCCCGCCCTTGCGGAGGCGGTCAAGTCCGAGCCGGAGCAGCGGGCACTCTATCTGGGCGACTGGAAACTGATGACCTTCGAGGATGAAACGTGCAGACTGTACGACCTCGCTACCGACCCGCTCGAGCAAAGGGATCTGGCTGAGCAGAACGCTCAACGAGTGCGGGTTCTTCTCGAAATGCTTGACGAACAGGTCGAGCTTAACGCCCGACTCGCCGAAGGCGTCGAACTCGAGCATACCCCGCTGACGCCCGAACAGTTGGAGCGTCTCAGATCGCTGGGCTACACCAATTGACCCGCCACGCGCCAGGCGAAGGATGACCGGCGCGGCGCCTATGACCGGCTGATCTGCGAGGTCGCCCAGCGGATCCAGGCCCACGAGCCGCGTGGGGTGCGACCCTCGACGCACCATTGCGGTTTGGACCTGGGATTGGTGCGTCCGTGACGGACCCTACTGGCACTGGCACGCGAGCCACTATGTCAAGGTAATGCTGGATCAGATACCAGCCGGGTGTGGCCATCATTTGCGGCATCAGGCTGCTGAGCGGTTCCACCACCTTTCCCAGAGGCCGGATTCGCGCAGGGCCACCAGGCTCATGACCGCGGCGGCGTTGGCGGTGTCCCACACGTGCTCGCTGAGGTGATAGAAGTCCAACAGCATTCCATCGATGTAAGGCAGATGCTCCAGGAGGCGGTTGCGAATCCAAGGGGCGCTATTGCGTGCCGGCGGCAGGTCTCTGATCGCCGGGTTCGGAGGGGGAAAAAGCGGCCGCTTGGGCCGTCGGATGGGCATCCACTTTGGCTTGCACCGCGAGTTCCAGTCCCTCACGGGCCATCGTCAAAGCCGCATCGCGGAAAGCCATTTCGCTGGCATCGATCTAGTGGCCGTCCGGTGCGTCTTCCAAGGCCTGGAGGGCTTTGGCGAACTCCTCTCGAAAACGTTCTTCCATTTGGTGCATTAGCACATCGCGATCCATGAGCAAACCTCCTGCTTGGGGAAATCTTAACCTGATCCATGCCCATAGGATGCGCCAAGTCGCGCGCCAGCGCAATTAAAGTGTGGCGCGAATATTTCCATCGCGCCCACGGGAATGACCACACCCGTGGGGAACCGAGCAGGTGCTGGGGACTTGCAAGGCGTCCCCGCCACTGATATCGTGGTCCCTTTGAACGCAGGCAAACGATCCAACCATCGCGAGTCGTTCCGTGACACAGCAGAGCTTTACCGGCCTGACTTTGACACTCTGGCGTCAAGGATGGGCACGCCTGATTAGCCTATTCACTTCGGCGGGCTTGAAGGACGAGTACTTTCTGGTCGCCCTGTCGATTCTGATCGGGTGCGCGACCGGCGTCGGTGCGCACTTGTTCTATCGTCTCATCGAATTCGCGACCGGGTGGGCATACGGCCACGAGGGGCACGCCGGGCTGTACGACGGGCGGGTCTTGATGTTGGTGCTCCTTCCCGCCGGCGGCGCTTTGCTGGTGGGGTTTATAACCTACTATTTCGCCCGCGAAGCCAAAGGGCACGGCGTTCCGGAAGTAATGGACGCGATTTTGCGGCGCGGGGCGCGCATCCGCTTGCGCGTCGCTTTCGCCAAGGCGGTCTCCAGCGCCCTCACCATTGGCTCCGGCGGCGCCGCCGGCACCGAAGGGCCCATTATTCAGATCGGGGCGGCGTTGGGCAGTAGCTTCGGCCAGGCGCTGCGCGTGCCGGCGCGGCACTTGAGTGTGTTGGTGGCGTGTGGCGCGGCGGCCGGTATCGCCGCCATTTTTAACGCACCGATCGCCGGCGTGTTGTTCGCCCTGGAGATCTTCCTGCGAGATTTCTCCTTTCGCACCTTCTCGCCGGTGGTCTTCGCCAGCGTCTTGGGCTGCTCCACCATGCACGCCCTCCAGGGCGGAACAGATGTGGCCATCTTCGAGGTGCAGCGGCCGGAGGACTACGTCTTCCAACTAGGCAACCTCCCGTACTACCTGGTCCTGGGATTCCTTTGTGCCGGGGGGGCGGTCCTGTTCATCAAACTGCTCTACCGGTTCGAGGACTTCTTCGACGCTCTGAAGGTGCCCGAACAAATCAAGCCCGCAATGGGCGCGATCGGGCTGGGTATCACCGGTATCGTGTACCTCAAAGCCACCGGCGGGACGGAGGTGCCGGGGTTCTTTGGCAACGGCTACCCGGCGATCAAGGCGGCGATCAGTCGCAGCCTGCTGGACCCCGCCGAGTTCACCATCCTCGCGCTTCTGGTGCTTGTGGGGCTTAAGCTCTTGGCCACCGCGCTGACCCTGGGCAGCGGTGGGTCGGGGGGCATCTTCGCGCCGTCGCTGATGATTGGTGCGTTTCTAGGCGGCGCCTTCGGTCTGACGCTGAACAGGATCGGACTGGTGGACGAAGGCAGCGCGACCGCGTTCGCGCTGGTGGGCATGGCCGCTGTAACCGCGGGGACCACCCACGCCCCCCTCACCGCCATCGTCATCCTCTATGAACTGACCCGAGAGCCCAAGGTGATTCTGCCGGTCATGTTCGCTGCCATCGTAGCCACGGCGGGCGCCCAACTGATCTCCAAGGACAGCATTTACACGCTGAAGCTGCGTCGCCGGGGCATTCGCTTCGGGACGCTGGCCGACCTGACCATCCTCAAGCGGATCACCGCGGACCAGGTTAGGGCTATCCCGCCGCAGTTCGTGCACCCCGAGGACCCCTTGCAGAAGCTTTTGCAGATCGCCGACGAGTCGGACTCGCTCGATTTCGTGGTGAATGACGACGACGGAAACTACAGCGGGCTGGTGGTCGCCTACGACATCAAAACCGCCCTGCTCCAGCCCGAAGCCGTCCCCCTGCTGGTCGTCGGCGAGCTGATCCGTCCGGGAATCCCAACGGTCAGCCCCACCGAGACGCTGGACAGCGTGCTGGACAAGTTCGCGCGGTGCGACGTGGACGCTTTGCCCATTACCGCTCCGCACAATGCCCGCCATGTGGAGGGCTTGATTACCCGCCGGGGAGTTATGGGCCGCTACCAACAAGAGCTGGATGTGCACGCCTGATGATCCACGTAACCTTTTGAACACTAAAGGTTTATACTTCGACTGCCCGTGCCCGATTCCGGACCCGGCGCCGCGGGGCGGACGTGTCAGCGGGGTGTGGTGAGCGGGCGGAAGAATAATCCAAAAGGGGATATCTCCTTGCCTCCAGTAGCCCCAAGATGTGGTATGGGACTGACTTGACGGCGAGCGCACAAAAGCCGCCCTCCGGCTTGCCCCAGGATGTCGATTGACGTATCGCCCGACCGGCTACCCCATGTTTGTCAGTTTGAGGTGTGGTTCCGGGGTGGAATCGCCGTTCTTGGGGCCGTGAGGGCGGTTTTTGCCCGGCGGACGCCTGGGCGTAGTAACAACATTTCTGCGTAATTCCTCTTTTTATCTCGACTACGCCTCGGAATAGTGCACAATGCCGGGGTGAGAAGTGATAACAATATATCTTGCCTACCCAAAGCATGGAGGCCTCGGACATGTTCGCTGGTTTTCGCGGCACGGAATGACACCTAATTGGACTAAACCGCTACGCGGTAGTCGGTGCGAGCCTGTGCGAGAGGCAGGTCCACGACGACCAGGATCGATGGCAGTGGGAGGCCGAGGACCACGTCGAGCGTGTCACCAGCCTGATGATCGATCTCCATGAATACGCGGACTGGTACGCCGAGGTTCAGAACTTCGGCTGGAGAAGCCAGAGCGGTCACCAGATCTTCAGGGCCGAGAACGGTGTCGAGTTGCTTCGAGCCGTTCTGCCAAAGACAGACTGCACCTACAAGGTCTACTTCCGCGGCGACCACGTCGCCATCAACAACGCCCACCACGACAGCCCAACGTGGAACGAGTGGTACACCATCTACCCGGCGTTCGCCTGCGAGGGCTGGTGCGAACGTGTGTACAAACGCGACGACCTGATCGAAACGGATGATGGCCTGTTCTGCTCCGCCTGTAAGAAGAGGATCGATGATGCACCCGAAACCGACTCGTGGCAAGCGGCGGCGAGGCCGATCGAGACGCCCAGGGTGAATGGGCGATAGCTCCCAGGCGGGCATCTTGCCATGCGCCGACAGGTCCGATAGCACGCCTCTCGTCGCCGCTATTGACCGCCACCCAGACGGGAGGAGTTCCGACACCGCGAGTCGGCCAACGACGCCCGGACAACGATCAGTCCGGACGCATGCAAGGTCGGGCAGGGCCAAAAGTTGCCAATTCAATGTTGCCAATCGGGGCCGTGGAACCCGTAAGTGCTTAGCCAGAAAGTGGTTAGTGGCTTCATGAATGGGTTTTGTAAACCGCAGGTCAACGGTTCGAATCCGTTCGGTGGCTTTCGCGTTTTTGCTGTGCAAAACGCGGCTTTCTCTTGTTCTGCACGGGTTTGCGCTTCTCTCGCAACTCGGTCTTTGAGTCCACCAGCGTCTACGTGGATCGACTCAAATCGCTCGAATTCCGGAAAGCAGAGCGGAAAGACCGGGGCGCGGCTTTCAGGGCCTCCGTCGGTCCCGGTCAAAGCCGCGGGCTTCCTTACTCGGCTGATTCGGGGCAGTTTCTCAAACGCCTTGGCACGATATCAAGGATGTTCCCCGTCCGGCAGGCGCTGGGCGCGCAGGTCGTCGATCTTGTCCATCTGACGTTCGAGTTGCCGCGTGCGCGTGGTGGTCATCTCCTGATACGCCGTCATCACGTCCTCGAGCCGCTTGCCCATCCGGTCCACCGTTTCAACGTACTTGTTCCACTGCTTGCGGAAGTCCGCCAGCAGTTGCAGGATCGCGTTCGAGGCCCGTTCGAGTTGGAAGTTCTCCACGCTCTGGCGGATGACCGCCAAGATCGCGTACAACGTCAGCGGCGAGCACAGCACCACCTTCATCTTCATCGCGTCGTCGAGCAGCGTCGGATCGTTCTGGTGGATGAACCCGTAGATCTGCTCGTTGGGGATGAACACCAGCACGTAGTCCACCGTCCCGCCAGCCGGATCGATGTACTCCCGCTGGGTGACTTCCTTGATCCGCTGGCGCACGTCGCGGACGAAAGCCTTCCTAAAGCCCTCCGCCGCCGCTTCGTCGGGGGCCTCGAGATATGCCAAGTAGTTCTTGCGCGGAAACTTGACGTCCATGTTCACACGCAAGTCGCGCGGGAGCATGAAGGTGAAGTCCGGCCGGGTGCCCTCCGCCGCCTGCGTCTGCTTGGTGTAGTTAACTCCCTCCACCATGCCAATCAGCCGCAGTATGTCTTCCGCTATCCGTTCGCCCCATTGACCTCGGGCCTGCGGATTGGCCAGCACCTGACGCAGTTGATCGGTGGTCTCCTGAAGGTTGGTGGTGACCTGCGAGACACTTTGCAGGTGCTTGACCAGCCCGCCGTGCGATTCGCGGCGTTCCTTCTCGATCGTCTGCAACGCCGTGCCAACCTCCGTCATTTTGGTCCGGATGCTCTCCAGCGTGGCGTCGATCAGCTTCTTCTTGCCTTCGAGGGCCTGTTCGCCCTTGCCGGTCTCTTGTTCCAGCTTTGTCCGGGCCAGCTTGAGAAACTCCTCGCTGTTGACGCTGAGCGCCTCGCGCGACAGCGCCCCGAAGGCGTCTTTGAGCTGCGCAATGATCCGGTTGAGGTCTTCGAGCTTGTCCTGCTGGGTCGATGCGATCAGCTCCCGAGCAACGTCCGCCGCCGCCCGCCGGCGCAGCATCACCACCGCCAGCACCACCCCGGCACCGATCACCACCCCCAGGATCACAAACCATACTTCGCCCACTTCATCCCTCCCGGGTTGCGTTCATTGGTTCCACTTGAACCAGCATACCCAGGCTAAGGGGGGTAGGGAAGGGTGGTCAGCAGGGCACGCGCGTAGATAGCCGGCCGCAGCAAGTCGATCGTGAGTATTGTCCGAACCGCGACCGTGAGGGAGCGACCTGCTCGCCTGGATTATCCGAAGATCGTGTGTATTATCCGACCCGCGACCGTAACAGGCTGTCGGAATAACCCGGGAGGCCGGCGTTGTCGAGAAAGAACCGGGCTGATTATTCCGACAGCCTGGTAAGGAAGCGAAACCGAAACGTCCCGGTGCGCCGGGACGAGGAAGCGGAAGAGAGCAGCGACGCTACGAACGGGTGCATGCGTACCCCATCCTTCGCGCACGACTAAGAGCCTCAAACAGAAAGGGCTGTGGGACAGGCTTTCTAGTCTGTCGCACTCATCTGCCCGCGAAGGATTGAGGGATTATGTGGACTATGAATGGCTTGTGCAGAGCGTCAGTTGCTTGCTGCGCTCCCGCTGGTACCACTCGATAGTGCGGCGCAGGCCATCGTCCAGGGAGGTGCGGACCTGAAAGCCGAAGAGTTCCCTGGCCCGGGAGGTGTCCAGGCAGCGGCGGGGTTGGCCGTCGGGTTGGCTCGAATCCCAACGAATCTCGCCGGAGAAACCGGTAAGCTCGGCGATCTTCTCCGCCAGGTCCCTGACGGTGATCTCGAAGCCGGCGCCGATGTTCACCGGTTCGGCACCATCGTAGTGCTCGGTGGCCAGCAGGATGCCCTCGGCCGCGTCCTCGGCGTAGAGAAACTCGCGCGACACCCGGCCGGTGCCCCAGCAGGTGACGTGGTCGTCGCCGGTGTCGAGGGCGTCGAGGCACTTCTCGATCAGCGCGGGGATGACGTGGCTGGTCTGTGGATCGAAGTTGTCCTGCGGCCCGTAGAGGTTCACCGGCAACAGAAAGATCGAGTTGAACCCGTACTCCTGCCGGTAGGCCTGCGACTGCACCAGCATCATCTTCTTGGCCAGCCCGTAAGGGGCATTGGTCTCTTCGGGGTACCCGTTCCACAGGTCATTTTCCTTGAACGGTACGGGCGTGAACTTCGGATAGGAGCAGATGGTGCCGATGGCGACGAACTTTTCGATCTCGTACCGGCGGCCTTCCTCGATGAGTTGGGCGCCCATGACGAGGTTTTTGTAGAAGAACTCACCGGGGTGCCGGCGGTTGGCCCCGATGCCGCCCACTACGGCAGCCAGATGGATGACCACGTCGGGGCGCATCTCGGCGTACATCCGCCGGACGCCGTCAATGGTGGTGAGGTCATACTTCCAGGAGCGCGGGACCAATACGTAGTCCGCCCCGCGGGCCTCGAGCTTGTCCAGCACGTAGCCGCCCAGAAAGCCGGCCCCGCCGGTCACCACGATTCGCTGGTTGCGCCAGAAGTCGTTAATAGCTCACCTGCCAGTACGTCTTCGCCGTGCTCCTTGAGGATCGCCTCACGCCGGGCCAGCTTCATGTCCTCATCGACCATCATCCGGGCCAGTTCCGCAAAGGTAACGCTCGGGTTCCAACCCAGTTCTCGATGGGCCTTGGCCGAGTCGCCGCAGAGCACGTCCACCTCGGTTGGCCGAAAGTACCGCGGGTCGATCTCGACGTACTCGGCCCAGTCCAGGTCGAGATAGCCGAATACCTCGTCCAGGAACTCGCGCACCGAGTACTTTTCGCCGGTGGCAATCACGTAATCAGAAGACCGGTCCTGTTGCAGCATCAGCCACATCGCCTCGACGTAGTCGCCGGCGAAGCCCCAGTCGCGCTTCGCGTCCAGGTTGCCCAGGAAGAGCTTGTCTTGCAGCCCGAGCTTGATGCGCGTAGCCGCCCGGGTGATCTTGCGGGTGACGAAGGTCTCGCCGCGACGCGGTGATTCGTGATTGAACAGAATGCCGTTGCAGGCGAACAGCCCGTAGGCCTCGCGATAGTTCACCGTTTGCCAGAAGGCGTACGCTTTGGCACAGGCGTAGGGGCTTCGCGGATAAAACGGTGTTTTTTCATTCTGAGGTGTCTCGACGACCCGGCCGAACATTTCGCTACTGGAGGCCTGATAGAAGCGCGGCGACCGCGGCATCTTACGAATCGCCTCGAGAATCCGTAGCGTTCCCAGCGCCCCGGTGTCCACCGTGTAGATGGGCTGGTCGAAGCTGACCCGCACGTGGCTTTGGGCGGCCAGGTTGTACACCTCGTCCGGGTTGGTCTCGTCGAGCACCGAACTGATGTTCGTACCGTCGGAGAGATCCCCATAGATCAGCCGCAGGGCCGGCTTCCCGAAGTGCGGATCCTGATACAGGTGGTCGATTCGTCCGGTAGTGAACGACGACGAGCGCCGGATCAGACCGTAAACCTCGTACCCCTTGGCCAGCAGGAACTCCGCGAGGTACGAGCCGTCCTGCCCGGTGATGCCGGTGATCAGAGCCCTACGCATTCGCGTTGCCTCCCGTGCAACGTGTACCAATTCCTCGGGGGTGGCACCCTGCCGGAAACTACCTTTTTATCGGTAGTTGGCCGTCCCGGATGCACCCAAAACAGGTGAGCCATACCGGCAAAACGGCGGCGGGGCAGAAAAGAAAGGGCATCCGGCACTTCCGGAGTGCGTGACAGCTTTGGCGGGTGCCACTGGCAGCTTGCCTGCCAGTGTGTATGCCTCATGCGCCCACCAGCGAGACCGCACGGGCGGACAAGCCGCCCGTGGCACCCAGAATCGAATGCCGCCGGAAGTGTCACGGGCCCGCACTTGCGGGGTCCATGACAGAATCGGCGGGCTAATGCAGCCCCCCACGTGTCTGTGCTGCCAACGCATCAGCCCCAACGGGGCGCCATAGATCAGCCCAGGGCAACGCCCTGGGTTCTCGTGACCGAGACAAACATGAGCCCTGAAAGGGCGGCATAGCTTTATTTCGCCCTTTCAGGGCTTACGTT
>JAUWNF010000185.1 GCA_030612785.1 Phycisphaerales bacterium | reverse complement strand
GCCACCACGGCGGCCGCCCCGGGGGCGGGGGACGTCCCCGCCGGCCATCGGCCTGCGAGACGCAGGCCGCTACAACTGGATTCAACCCCGTAGCCCATTATTATCGCCGGCTCCCCACGTTGGCCAGGCCGCAGGCCTCGCGGACCCGGGCCATCACCTGCGCCGCAGCCGCCCGGGCCTGCTTCGCACCGTCGGCCAGGATGTCCTCGACCCGGTCGGGATCGGCCTCCAACTCCGCCCGGCGGGCCCGCGCCGGTCCGAAGTGCTCCTCGTACAGTTCCGCGAGGCGCTGCTTCACCGTGCCATACCCCAGCCCGCCCTTGCGGTACGCGGCGGCCGTCTCTTCGACCTCCTCCGGCGGGGCCATTAGCTTAAACATGGCGAAGACGTTGCACCGCTCCGGATCCTTGGGGCCCGCCACCGGTGTGCTGTCGGTCTTGATGGACATGATCCGCTTGCGGGTGTTCTTGGGCGTATCGAACAGGTCGATGGTGTTCCCGTAGCTCTTGGACATCTTCTGCCCGTCAAGCCCCGGGACGATGAACGCCTCGTTCAGGCGAGCCTCGGGGCGCTTGAGGGCCGTACAGTTGTAGGTGTTGTTGAAGTAGCCCGCCATATCCTGGGTCATCTCGATGTGCTGGACCTGATCGCTGCCCACCGGGACGATGTCGCTGTCATAGATGAGGATGTCCGCCGCCATCAGAATGGGGTAGTTCATCAAGCCCATCGTCGGCATGATTCCCTTGGCGATCTTGTCCTTGTAGGAGTGGGCCCGTTCAAGGAGTCCCCGACCGGTCACCGTGGAAAGAATCCAGGCCAACTCGCACACCTCGCGGACGTCCGACTGGCGGAACAGGGCGGCCTTGGCCGGTTCTAGCCCCAGGGCGAGATAGTCCAGGGCGACGTCGCGGGTGAGCATGAGCTGGCGCCGGGCGTCCTGTACGGTGGTCAGGGCGTGGTAGTTGGCAATGAAGAAGAAGCACTCGTTATCGTGCTGCAACTCGATATGCTGCCTGATGGCCCCGAGATAATTGCCCAGGTGCAGTTTGCCGCTCGATTGAATACCGGACAGTACACGCATGATGTAGGTCTCCGCACGAGAAATTACGCCCTGGGCGGCGTCTTGGCAAGCGCGCCAAGCTTGACCCCATGCGAGCCTGGCGGGATACTCGGTCGTTCGATGGGGATGCTCGCGGTGAATTTTGACGCGCTCAATCTGCTGATACTCGACGTCGACGGCGTGCTCACGGACGGCTCCATCGTGCTGTCCGAGAGCGGCTGCCTCACCAAGGCGTTTGGGGTCCACGACGGGTATGCCGTCAAGCTCTGGCGGCGTTTAGGCTACGAGGTCGCGATCATCTCCGGGCGCGCGTCTCCGGTTGTCGAGCGCCGAGCGGCGGAGTTGGGGATCGAGGCGGTCCGGCAGGGTTGTGAGGACAAACTCGCCGCGTACGATCAACTATTGGAGACTCGAGGGGTGGCCGACGCTGCCGTGTGCTACGTGGGCGACGACGTGCCCGATCTGCCGCCGATGCGGCGTTGTGCGTTTCCGGTGGCGGTTGCCAACGCCGTTCCGTGCGTCAAGCAAGTCGCGCAATATGTGACCCGGTTGCCGGGGGGCGGAGGCGCCGTCGCGGAAACGATCGAGTTAATCCTGCGTAAGCAACGCCGCTGGAGCGTCGAAGTCCCGAGTCCCTAGTCCCGAGTCAATCGTCAAGAGGAGCAACTCGGGCCTCACGGAGGTAAAGGATGTCACCGCACGCACAGCCGCACGGTCTGATCCGCACGTTACTGCTCATCGTTTCGACGCTGGCGGTTGTAGGTGTAATCTTCGCCATCTACATTCAGTCCGCGCGTACGCCCCCAGAGCAACAGGCCGAGTTGGCCCCGATCTCCCGACCACCGCGCCCACCCGCTCGGGAAGCAACCACCCGGCCGGGTGACGCGGCGACGATGCAGATCGAAGGCGTCCCACTTCCCAAAGGTGAGCGGACCCGGATCAATCTGTACGGTTCCGAGGGCATCCAAGCCCGCCTGGAACTGGAGGTGGATTCCTGGGAGCCGGTGGGTAGTTCGGGCCGCGAGTTCCGCCTCGAAAAACCTACCATCCGGTTCCGCACGCCCTCTGAACAACTCGTCAACGTAAGCGCCGACCGAGGGTTAGTCGAGATGACCAAGCAACGGAGCAACAACTACGAACTGACTCGGGGGCGGCTGGAAGGACACGTCGTCGTGCTGATGGACCGTCTAAACGACGCGCAGCGTGCCCAACTGCCTCCGGAACAGCGGGATGAACTCACCGACGAGCGCAAGATATACGTCGAACTCGAAGACCTGGTGTTCGATATGGAATATGCCCGGGTGGAGAGTTCGGGGCGGGTTTACGTTTCGCTGGCGGAGGCGGAATTCGAGGGCCGGCGACTGCTGCTGCGCTACGATGAGTCCGCCAGCCGCATCGAGTACCTCAAAGTGTTTGAAGGTCAGCGGATCGCCTTGCGAGAATTGGGCGGGTCGTTCGTCATTGCGCTGCCCGGGGCCGCCGGTCCTTCCGCGACGGACGCCGACGAGGCCCCGGATGCTCCGAAGCACGAGGCCTCTCCGACACCTGAAGTCGCCGCCGCTGAACCCGATCAGGCAGAAGCGATCGAGGATGACGGTATACCGCTCTTCTTTCCCGAGGCGCCCGCTAAGCCGCGCATTCGCGAGACGATCACCTACACGGCCACGTTTGAGGGAGACGTGGTCGTCGATCAGTTCGAAGAGCAAACGCAGACCGGCCTGCGGAGCGCGGAGCGCTTGACCTTCCTTTTCGACTTCGGCCAAGAGCAACGCGACCTCGCCCGTCGAGTTCCTACTTCTCAACCGGGCGGAGAGGCGCCGGCAGATGCTGACGCGGTCCACGTTCCCGCGTACCCCGACGAGCCTCGGGTGGTGCTCAACTGGAAAGGGCCGCTGGTCGTCGACCTGCTGCGCGATCAGAGCGATGTTCCCCAGGACGTCTTCGGCAAGCGCTTGCAGATCACCGCTACGGGCCGAGAAGTTCACATCGCCGACCGGCAAGGCAGCGCCCGTTGCCGGAAGCTCGTCTACCATTACGAAACCAGGCAGGCCTGGATTCATGGCGATGCGGAGTCGGCTTTCACGCTTGACGTCGGAAGCGGCGCGCAGTTGAGCGGTCGAGAGCTGTCTTTTGATCCGCGTGGCCAGACTGCCAACGTAGTTGGCCCCGGCGTGCTCACCACTCAGCGTACCAGCAGCCTGATGCGCGCCCCGGAGTGGGAAACGGAGGATCAAGGCGGTGACGCTTCCTTCAGCTTCGCAGAGGAGATGAACCTGTGCCTGGGCACGGTCGCCCGTGAAAACATCGATCCCGTCACCGGCGAGTTGGTGATTCGGCAACGCGAGTATCTCCAGTCCGCCGAACTAAAGGGCAGCGTGCTCATGACCCAGGACGACGACTCCCTGGCGGCCGACCGGGTGGAGATCGGTTTCCGGCCGCCGACGCGGGAGGGCGCACTGGCGGACACCATCGAGAGCCTGTACGCCTCCGGCCACGTCCGCATGATACAAGGGGACGAGCAAATCACCTGCCGCAGCATCACCGTGGCGATGACCAGTGACGCGAACGGGCGAATCGTACCCGCTCGGGCCGATGCCCTCGGTGACGTGGTCGCCGCGCAGGGACTGCGGTCCATCTCCGCCACGGAGCGGATGATTGTCGATCTACGATCGGTGCCGGTGGAGAAACCGCCGTTCGACCTGGTCCAGGCCAAGGTCGCCGCGGTCCGGCGGGGACTGGACATCACCGAAATCGACTGGGACGAACAGCGAAACAAATATGAGCGCCAGAAGAAGCTCGCGCTGGGGCTTCGCCGCATCCAGGCCTTCGGCAACGTCCGGGCGGAGGATCCCGAACAGCATCTGCACATCGATGCCGGGGAGCTCGACTGCGCCTTCCGCGACGGGCGGCTGATCGACAAGGGCTTCGTGGTCGGTCGGGGCGCACTGCCCGCCAGCGTCGAGTTCGGGGACTTCGGCATCATGGGGCGGGAGATAGAGTTCGACGCCGGGATCCAGTGGGCCGAGGTCCCCGGAGCGGGACGCCTGGCGTTTAAGAGCCGCAAAGACTTGGACGGCCGAGCGCTCGCCGAGCCCATTCCCATGTCCGTTACCTGGACAGACCTCATGACTTTCCGTGGGCGGCGGAACACGGCGGTGTTCACTGGTTCGGTCCACGCGGTGTCCGAGAACAGTACATTCGACTGTCGCGAGTTGGTGCTGGACTTCGTGGAGGAGGAACCCTCCGCCTCCGCGGGACCGCTCACACCGGACTTGGGGGACTGGTGGCTGGTCCGGCCGTTCCGCGCCCGCTTCAGCAGGCCTCAACGCCTCCGACTGGAGGCCCCCCAGATCAAGAAGCAACTCGCGTATCTGTCGGCCAACGGCAACGTGATCGCTCTGACCACCACTTATGACGAGGACACCGGAGCTCTGCAAACGCGTGCGCGGATCGCCGGCCCCCACCTGGCGATTGACCTCCGCAACCGAACCCAGGCCATGACCATCGACGACGCCGGCACCCTGCTCATCGAAGACTACCGCCTGCGCACGCCCGGGGAAGCGGGCGAGGCTACGAGACTATCCCCCTTCGGCGCCGAAAACGAGAATCTTCCGTCCCAAACCTTGGTTTTCTGGCAGGGGGCGATGTCCTTTTACGGCGGCAATCGGCTGGCCGTCTTCGAGAGAGACGTCGAGTTGGTCTACCGTAGCGGCTCGAAGCTGCTGCTCGTCGAGGGCGTGCTCAGCAACGAGGCCGTCGAGCAGTTGGGCGCGTCGGCCGAAGGACGCGACGCGCGCCTCTTGTGTCAACAGTTGAACGTACAGTTTCTTAAGCAGCGCGCCCGGGGGGAGTCCCAGCCCCCCACCGGTCTCGGGGGGGTTAGCGGCAACGAGGTGGCTAGTTTCGCCGCTTCGGGCGGCGTTTTCTTCGAGGATTCCGGCGTCTCGGTAACCTGCCGGACCGTCACCTTCGACCGCGAACGGGATCTCCTTCAAATACTCGGCACCCGGCAGCAACCGGCGGAACTCATCGACCAGCGCCACGGACAGTACCGCTCCATCAAAGGCCCGACCATCTATTGGGAGCGCGACACCGATCGCATCGAAGCCCCGCGTTCGACTATTCGGGTTCACTAGGAAACCACCGCACATTTGTTTAAGAAGAACTCAAGGACGCGTCCCGGCACTGCCGACATAGACGTCCTCCGCAGTCGAGAGGATTTCGTCGCGGTACGCGGGCCGGATTGAACCGGGAGTGAGCAGGTCAACGGGCCGGCCGAGCAGATCGGCGAGTTCGTCCTGAATAGTGATGAAGGTCTACCCGACGCGAGCACTTGGCACGAACTCGATCAGCACATCGACATCGCTGTGTGGGCCAAAGTCGTCACGTAGGACCGATCCGAACAGCGCCAGTCGGCGAATGTGATGCTGCTGGCAGAACTCGGCGATCTTTTCGCGATCCAGGTTGGGCGTCACCGTGTTCATACTGCCTATTATACAACGCGCGACCAACTCCGCCACGGCATCCCCCTACAGAATGCGCTGCCCACGCTTGAGCGAGCATGCCCGGTTTGCACCGTATTCCATGTGGTTGGTCACCGCCTCACCCACGTCAAGCGGACGCTTTCCTGTGCCGGGGCCGGCGAGGCTCAGGCACCACGATACCGGGCGTCAGAAGTAGTTCGAGTTGTACGTCCGTCTCGTTCCACAGCGCTTTGATCGCGTCCCGCAGCATGAACACCAGCTCGTCGAGCGTTCGACCCTGAGTAGTGGCGCCGCCCCGCTCCAGCACGCGGCCGATGTACCAGTCATCCTCCTGCTGAACCGCAACGTGATAGAGCTTCATGATATCTGCTCCCTGAACTCTTCCCAGTCCATGTCGGCATCTTCCGCGATCCCGCGAACGGTGCCGCGCTTCAGCTCTCTGTGTCGCGGAATGGCGATCTCCGTACCACTTTGCGAGCGAACGATCGTATGACGCCTGCCCTCGCGCACCGCGACGAATCCGCGATCCCGTAGCGCCTGGAGGACCTTTCGGCGCGAAAAGCTCACGCGACATCACCCATGTGCTCAATCATGGCGTCGCCGAACTGGCTGCACTTGAGCAGGGTGGCCTGTTGGCCTTCGCGCTCCATCAGGCGGTGGAAGTCGTAGGTTACCGTCTTGTCGCCGATCGCCCCGATCATGGCCTTGATGATCAGGTCGGCGGCTTCGGTCCACTTCATGTAGCGGAACATCATCTCGCCGCTGAGGATCATGGAGCCGGGGTTGACCTTGTCCTGGTTGGTGTACTTCGGGGCGGTGCCGTGGGTGGCTTCGAAGATGGCGTGCCCGGTGTCGTAGTTGATGTTGCCGCCGGGGGCGATGCCGATACCGCCGACCTGGGCGGCCAGCGCGTCGGACACGTAGTCGCCGTTGAGGTTCATGGTGGCGATGATGTCGAACTCGTTGGCCCGGGTGAGCACTTGTTGCAGGGTGATGTCGGCGATGGCGTCCTTGATGATGAACTGCTCGCCGGTATTGGGGTGCTTGATGGGCTGCCACGGACCGCCGTCGAGGTCCTGGGCGCCGAACTCCTCCTTGGCGAGGTCATAGCCCCAGGCGCGGAAGGCGCCCTCGGTGAACTTCATGATGTTGCCCTTGTGGACCAGGGTCACCGATTTGCGATTG
>JAUWNF010000248.1 GCA_030612785.1 Phycisphaerales bacterium | reverse complement strand
GACCGCTACTTGCGATCGCTCCACCCGGCACACCGTAGCACACGTTGTGGGATGGGGTTCGCGTTGACCTATTCCGCGGGCGTTCTATACTGGTGGCCCTTCGAGGAGGATCGCATGCACGCTTTCGCGCATCTACCGTTCCGGTCGGTTGTATCGTGCTTGCTGAGCGCCCTGGTGCCGGCGAGTTACATCGGGTGGGCTCCGGCAGCGATCGCCCAGTCGCCCGGCGATGAGACCGCCGAGACCGACCGAACCACCTCGGCGGACGCCGAGTCCAGCGTGGCGTCGTCGTTCGAGGATTTCGTCCACTATGCACGTCTGGGCAGGTTTGAAGAAGCCCGCGCGTTCGCCACGCAGCTCCTGGAGCACCCGGCTTTGGACCCTGTGGAGTTGCTGGCGATCGCGGATCGTGACCACAAGAGCGTCGATACGTTGATCACCGTGATCAACAACTCCTCCATCGGGGAACAAGCCAAGCGGGTTTTGGAGGTGCTTCGCGAAGGCGAATTCCGCAGGCGACAGGAGCCCGGGCGAATCAGTATCAACATCGATAAGCTCGCCGGGCCACCTCAGACCGAATACCACGCTATCCAGGGCCTGATTGATTCCGGGGAATATGCAGTTCCGGGGATGCTGCAGGCGCTGATGGACCGGAGTCGCCAGGACCTCTGGCCGCGGATCATTCGGGCCCTGCCGCAGATCGGTCAGCCGGCCGTCACCCCCTTGGCGATTGCTTTGGGGGTGGAGGATCGAGACCTCCGCCAGAACCTCATCCGCATGTTGGGTGAGATCGGTTACCCCCATGCGGTGCCGTACCTGAAGAAATGCCTCGCCTCGAAAGACCTGCACGCTGACCCCCGCGCGGTGGTCGAGGGAGCTTTGGCTCCGATCGCACGGCGCAGCGGGCGACGCTTGCGAGGGACGGGGGCCGAGGAGTTCATTCAGGTGGGCGAGCAGTACTACGACGAGCAGGGCTCGCTGAGAGCCGACCCCCGCCGCTCGCTGGCCAATATCTGGTATTGGCGCGAGGGGTTCGTCGACGCCGTGGTCGTTCCGCGTGAGATCTACGGACCGATCATGGCGATGCGCTGCGCCGAAGAGGCCCTCCTTTTGGACCCGGCGCGCGAGGAAGCGATTTCGCTGTGGCTGGCGGCCAACATCCGGCGCGAAGCCCGACTAGGGATGGACGTGGAAAGCGACGAAGTCGCCGCGGACGCCACGGATGCCACCCGCCCCGTGGATTTCCCGCGGGCCGTCTACTTCTCGCGGGCCGCGGGGGCGCGCTACTGCCTGGCGGTGTTGGACCGGGCCAACCGCGACCAGGACACTCCAGTGGCCTTGGGAGCCGTTGCCGCTTTGCGCACGGTCGCGGGCGCGAACTCATTGGTCGGTTTTCGGGGTGACGGACAACCCTTGGTCAAGGCCCTTCTATTTCCCGACGCGGTGGTGCGGATCAAGGCGGCACTGGCGCTGGCGGAGGCCTGCCCCAAATCTCAGTTCTCCGGGGCGGAGTGGGTTGTTCCGGTGCTGGCGGAGGCGCTAGGGCAGACCGGCGCGGAGCATTTCGTGGTCATCGACCCGGACCAAACGAACCTGAACCGTGTTACGGAGCTCCTACGCGAGAGCGGCGCGGAGGTGCTGGCCGACGCCGATTTCTATACCGCAGTGGAACGAGCACGCCGGGAACTCCACACGGTGGCGGGTATGTTCATCTCGGCCGGGCTGGAGAGCCCCAGTGTGGGCCGGGCGGTTACTGAACTACGCCGAGAGTTTCTCTTCAAGATGACCCCGATCGTGCTGCTGCGGGGCTCGGGGGATTACGAAACCGCCCGGGACCTCGCGGCACGTGAGGCTCGCATGGCGCACGTCGCCGCGGATGCCGCGGGTGACGAGTTGCTCGAAGCCGTGCGGGGGGTCATGGCCAGATCCGGGCGCATGCTGCCGGATCCGGAGGAGGCCCTGCGCCTCGCCCGGGAGGCGACTGATGCCCTTTTGAGGTTGGGGCTGGACGGCCGAACGGTGTTGAACATAGGCCCGGCGGAACCCGCGCTGCGCTCCGTGCTGGACGGCGCCGAGGACGAGGAGCTGCGCATCAAAGCTGCGGCGGTATTGGCCTTGTCGCGGACGCAGTCGGCGCAGCGTAGTCTGGCCGAGGCGGCCCTGGACGACGCCCAGTCGGAGGCGCTGCGGGTAGCCACCTTCACGGCGTTGGCCGACTCCGCCAAGCTCAACGGCAATCTGTTGGATGACACGCTGTTGTCACGATTGGTCGGAGTCTCCGCCGAGGAGGCGGACCTTACCCTGCGCACGGCGGCCAGCCGAGCCCTGGGCGCCCTGAACCTGACGGACAACAAAGCCAGCGAAATCATCCGCAAGTACTACCAGGGTTAATGCCGCAATCCGAGCAGTCCTCGCGGAGATTGCGTGCTGCGCGTGCCGCCGGTTTCTGGGGCTGGTGGAACCTCTCCCGGCTCTGGGAGTTTTTCGTGATGCCCCGGCCTAACCACTTTCATACCAAGGAACGCCGCAGTGGCTCGTCATCGCGGGCGTGGCGCGGCTACCTGGTGGCGTTTGGGGCGGCGCTGCTGCTGTACCTGGCGAGCATGTCCCCGGGGGTTCTATGGCAGGATAGTGGGATAGCCCAGTTGCGCGCCCTGCGCGGGGACCTTTACGGTGATTTGGGATTGGCGCTGGCCCACCCGCTGTACTACCTGCTGGCATTCGCGTTTCAGTGGCTCCCGTTTGCGGAATCCGCTTTCAAGACCAACCTGGTGTCGGTGCTATTCGGGGCCGTGACCGTGGCGAACGTATTTCTGGTGTTGCGCTTGGTTACCGGTCATTGGAGGGGGGCGATGGTTGGGGCCGTTGCCCTGGCGGTGGCGCATACATTCTGGCAGCACTGTACCCTGGCGGAGGTGTACACCGTGAGCACGGCGTTGCTCAGCGCGGAGGTGCTCTGCCTGCTCCAGTACGCGCGGACCGGCCGAGCACGCTGGCTCGTGGTCCTGTTTCTCGCCAACGGACTGGGCATCAGCAACCACCTGTTGGCGGCGCTGAGCCTGGCAGGTTACGGCGTAATGACCTTGTGGCTCGTGATCCGCGGCAGGGTGCGCTGGTCTCTCCTACCATGGTTGGGGGTTGCCTGGCTTGCAGGAGCGGGTTTGTATCTGGGAATGATCGTCGCCCAGATCGCGGCGGGGGCGAGTGTCGGCGAGGTGATGCACTCAGCGTTGTTCGGCACGAGGTCCGCGAGCCCGGTACTCAACCTCCTCCCCGACACCCGACAGTTGATCACCAGTGGGTTGTACCTGGGGCTGAGCTTTCCCACGCCCGCGGCGCTGTTGATCGTCCCCGGTCTCGTGGCGCTGCGTGCGAGAGAGCTGCGGCTCCTGCGGATCATGCTTGTCGTGCTCCTGGCGGTGCACCTGGTCTGGGCCGTGCGTTATGAGGTACCTGACCAGTACACCTTCTTCATCCCGGCGCTGGTTTTGCTGGCCATGGTCATCGGGCAAGGGGCCGATCGTTTCCTGCAGGGGCGTTCGCGCCGCTGGGTGTATGGCTTGGTTGCAGCCGCGGCGCTGCCCGTTGTCGTGTATGTGCCGCTGCCCGGCATCGCACGAGCAACCGGAGTCCAGTTGGGCGTTTCACGCTCAGTACCGTACCGCGACACGTATGACTACTTTCTGCGTCCCTGGAAGACGTGTTACCACGGAGCGGAGCGCTTCGCGCAGGAGGTGTGCGCCATGCTCCCGCCCGGCGCCGTGCTAATCGCGGATAGCACCACCGTGCGTCCCATCCATTATCTACAACTGACCGGACGCTGGCGCGATGACGTGCGAGTATATCCGTTGCTTGAGCGGGAGGCGGCGAATGCCTTCATACTCAGCGAACAGGCGATCAGCCAGGAGTTGGCGGACGGATTGGTCTACACGGTCAACGTCCACCCGGCGTACCTCCCGCGCTGGTTGCGGAAGGGATACCGTTTTACGAAGACGGGGCTGATCTACCACGTGACCCCCGAGACCTCTCCACCCTGATCGATAGCCCCGGCGTGTCCACATTGGAAAGCAAACGCAGGTTTGTCGCCAGACCGGTGCTGTCGACCGGATCATGCCCGTCGAGTGCGAATGGCGTATACCAAATACGACCGCCCGGTGTCCGATAATCCCGATCACTTTACGGAGCGTGGGCTCGAACTCTGCGTGGGTTCGACCGTACTTCTGGAGAGGCCTCGCGTGGACCCGGTGAGCGTTCCTCCCGCTGTAGACGCGATTCAATGCCGCCGATAAGATATGCAGGCGTGGTCGCAGGATGCGGGCACAATTGCAAGTGCCGTGGTGAAAAGGAGTTGTGGCGGGCGTTACACCGGCTGACGGGGACGGAGTCTGCCCATTTAGCACTGTTGGGGGGCTAATGAGCGGGTTTCACCATTGTGCCCCCAGGTTGCGCGAGAGCAAACGGGCCGGATTCGGCGTACCGCCGCAACGACAGATCGGACCATCCGGATGTTGAAGATCATCAACGTATGCGGGGCGCGTCCCAATTTCATGAAGATCGCACCGCTAATGCGGGCGTATCAGTCCTATCCTGACATCGACCCCATCATCGTCCATACCGGCCAACACTACGACCAAAACATGTCGGACCTGTTCTTCCGGCAGCTCGATATCCCCGAGCCAAATATCAACCTGGGCGTTGGGTCGGGCAGCCACGCGGCGCAAACCGCCGAGATCATGAAGCGATTCGAGACGGTGCTGGAGGAGCACCAACCGGATTGGGTCGTCGTGGTGGGCGACGTCAACAGCACGATCGCCTGCGGGCTGGTGGCGGTCAAGCGCGGCGTCAAGCTGGCGCACGTCGAGGCAGGCCTGCGGAGCTTCGATCGGACGATGCCCGAGGAGATCAACCGTCTGCTGACCGACGCGATCTCCGATTTGCTGTTCGTCAGCGAGCCCAGCGGGTTGGAAAACCTCAAGCGTGAGGGCGTCCCCGACGAGAAAGTGCACTTCGTGGGCAACGTGATGATCGATACGCTCAAGGCTAACCTGGAGAAGGCCGAGCAATCGAACGTTCTGGAGGAGATGGAGCTCGAGCCGGGCGGGTACAACGTGGTCACCCTCCATCGGCCGAGCAACGGCGACGACGCCGAAACCTTCGGGCACATCGCCGACGCGCTGGAAGTCATTCAAGACGACTTGCCGACGATTTTCCCGATGCATCCGCGTACGGTTCAAAACCTGTCCAAGCTCGGGTTGGCGGAGCGCTTCGCGGGCATGCAGCGCCTGCGGATCGTCGAGCCGATGGGGTACCTGAGTTTTTTGAAGCTGATGAGCCGAGCCGCAGTCGTGCTGACAGACTCGGGTGGTATGCAGGAGGAGACCACGATCCTGGGCGTATGGTGCCTGACGCTTCGTGAGAACACCGAACGGCCGATCACCATCACCCAGGGCACCAGCACGCTGGTTGGTGCGGACCCGGAGAGAATCGTGTCCGCCTACCGCCGCTGCCGGCGCGCGCCGGCCTCGAAACCGCCGGTGCTGGAGAAATGGGATGGCCGCGCCGCTGACCGCATCGCGAAGGTGCTGGCCAGTCCGGACAATGGATAGGCTGTGGTTGAGGCTGCGACAGCCGGCATCTCGATTGTTACCGCTTGTGGAGTAGAGAAAGCCGATGGGAAAAAACGTCCTGGCGGCGATGGTGGGGTTGTCGATGCGCGAGCGCCTGATGGAGACCACCTGCTAACGCGGGCCT